>NZ_LOHY01000098.1 GCF_001559795.1 Pseudostreptobacillus hongkongensis
TGAATTGCAACAGCCCCTTTCATAATCTTTTATATATATTTTATTATAAAATGTATTGTAATATGCTATTTTAAAGTATTTTTGTTATCCCTTGTTAAATGGAATATATAAAGTAAAGTTTGTATAATTATTGTGTCGTTTAAATATGATAATGTTTTAAGTAGTTAAAAATGATTATGTTTCATATATCTTAATAAATTAGTTCGTTTGATTAATTTATCGTATATTTTAAAACTTTATATAGTTAAATCAAAGCTTTCAGAAAAGAGTATCATAATAGTAGATGAAATACTATCAAATCTTGATGAGGAAAATTCTTTAAATGTCGAAAATATGTTATTGTCTTTAAAAGATAAAACAATAATATATATATAGCTCATAATTATAATATTGAATATTTAGAAATATATGATATGGTTATAAAGTTAATATAAAATAATAAAAGCAGCAAGATTTTAAGTTTTGCTGCTTTTTATTAAAATAACATACTAATTAATGAAAGTATTGCTAATCCTGCTTGTTTGAAGATAATTTTTGGATCACTAGTTATAGCACCATAAGCTGCAACTAATACTACATATATCATTAATATAGTATTCCATTCTTTACTAGGTATAATAAATAATGATATTAAAATAAGTATTGCAATTAATCCGTTATAAACACCTTGATTTTTAAAAAGGGTATTTACAGATTTTCTTTCAAGTTCGTCCTTTGACATATTAAATACTCTAGAAGTTGAATCACTTGTTGTAGCAAAAGTTTCAAGATACATAATATATAGATGTTCAAGTGCAACTAAAGTAGATAATATTATTGTTAATAATGACATTTTTTCTCCTATTAATATAAAGATAATATTTAATAATATCAATTTCTTAAATATTTGTCTAGAATAATAATTTTCATTTTAAAATCTAAGGGATATATAATTTAAAATAATGTAAAAAAAAAATAATTAGTGTTATTATTATCGTATAAAATTAATAAAGGAGAAATAGAAATGAAAAAATTATTTTTAATAGCATTAACAATTGCAGCACTTGTTAGTTGTTCAGCGGTAAATTCTAAAATGGAAAAAAAAGAAAAAGAGGAAGTTGTAAACCAAAAAGTTGAAGAATATTCTGTTAATTTAATGGCTGAAAACGGTGCTTTAGTGAGCTTAAAAATTAAAGGTGACGATGCAGTTGCTATGTTTAATAATCAATCTGTTATGTTAAAAAGAATGGTAACAGCATCTGGAGAAGGATTTAAAAATGAAGATGGATCTGTACAAGTTGGATTAAAAGGTAATGAGGGATATATAGAGTTAAGTGGAACTCTTTATCCATTAATGGATGTAAATAGTGTTGTTAAAAAAGAAGAAGTTAAGGAAGTTGTAGTAAATAACTACAAAGATGAAAAAGGTTTAGGATATGATTTACTTGTTGTACGTTATTCAAACGATACAGCATACGTAAGATTAAATGGTCAAGAAGGAACTTTAAAAAGAGAAGTAAGTGCTTCAGGGGAAGCGTATGTATCAGAGGATAAAAAAGTATATTTAGGAATAAAAGGAAATGAAGCATATTTAGAAATAAATGGAACAGGAATTTCATTTAAAGATACAGGGACTAAATCAAAAGATTTTGCTAAAGAAGCAGCTAAAGTAAGTACAATAGTATATAACTTTAAAAAAGGAAATTCTAAAATTCTTTTAGTAATGGCACCAGAAGTTGAAAATGGATTCTTAAGATTAGATGGTAAAGAATACGATATGTTTAGAACTAAAACAGCATCAGGAGTAGCATATACTACTAAAGATAAGAGAATAAAGGTAACTGTAAAAACTGAGAATAATAAACCTACTGCATACCTTGAAGTTGAAGGTAAAAAAATACAAGAATATATGGATAATGGAACTAATTCATTAGAATATGGGAAATAGATATAAATAATAGATAAAAACATATGCCCAGAGACAATATAATGTTATTTTATGGGCATATGCTTTTTATTTAAAAAATAAAATACATAACTTAATATAATATATTCACTTGCTAATAACTTAAATATATAGTATATTATCAGTATAAGATAAAACTTTATAGGAGGTTAGTATGATTATTAGTGAAATGCTTAAAGTAGAAAATATATCTACAGATTTAAAAGCAAAAAATAAACCAGAAATTCTTAAAGAATTAGTTGGGTTAGTTAAAAGTGGAAATATTTTAGATGAAGAAAAATTTTTGAAAGATTTTGAACAAAGAGAAGAAGCCGGGAGTACAGCTTTAGAAAATGGGCTAGCAATACCTCATGTTAGAAGTGAATATATAGAAAAGTTTACTATAGGGGTTGCAACAAATAGAGAAGGAATTGACTTTGATTCTATTGATGGAAAGAAAACAAAAGTATTTGTTGTTATTGCTTCACCTATGAAAGAAAGACATTTACATTTAGAGGCTTTAGCAAAAGTTGCTGCAATATTATATAATCCAACAAATGTAGAAGTTGTTTCTAACTCTAATTCTAAAGAAGGAATAATAGATTTAATATCAAAATTAGAAAGCGTAGATTAGAAAAGTGAAAAAAGTTGACTTAAACTAGAAAATTTGATAAAATTTACTTGAAAGAACAAAATCTAGGAGGAATTTAAAATGAAATATAATTACAAAGATTTAGGTTTAGTAAATACTAAAGAAATGTTTGCAAAAGCTAACAAAGAAGGATATTCAGTTCCAGCTTTTAATTTCAATAACTTAGAGCAATTACAAGGGATAATTGAAGCATGTGTTGAAATGGGATCACCAGTTATTTTACAAGTTTCAACAGGAGCTAGAAAATATATTGGTAAAGAAATGTTACCTTATTTAGCACAAGCAGCTACTGCTTATGTTAAAGCATCAGGTTCAGATATACCTGTAGCATTACACTTAGATCATGGTCCAAGTTTTGAAGTTGCTAAAGACTGTATTGAATATGGATTCTCTTCAGTAATGATAGATGCTTCACACCATGATTATGATGAAAATGTTAAAATATCAAGAGAAGTTGCAGAATTTGCACATTTACATGATGTAACAGTAGAAGCAGAACTTGGAGTTTTAGCTGGAGTAGAAGATGATGTTGTTGCTGCAGATCATATATATACTCAACCTGATGAAGTTCAAGATTTCGTTTCAAAAACAGGAGTTGATTCATTAGCAATAGCAATAGGAACTTCTCATGGAGCACACAAATTTAAACCAGGAGATAATCCTAAAATTCGTTTAGATATCTTAAAAGAAATTGAACAAAGAATACCAGGATTCCCTATAGTATTACACGGTTCTTCTTCAGTACCTAAACAATTCGTTGAAATGATTAATCAACACGGAGGTAAAATTGCTGATGCAATAGGTATACCTGATGAACAATTATTATTAGCTTCTAAATCAGCAGTAGCTAAAATAAATGTTGATACTGATGGAAGATTAGCATTTACTGGAGGAATAAGAGAAGTATTAGATACTAAACCAGGTGAATTTGATCCTAGAAAATATGCTGGAAAAGCAAAAGACTATATTAAAGAATACTATAAATCAAAAATAGTAGATGTATTTGGATCACAAGATGCATACAAAAGAGGAATAGAAGTTAAATAGTTTTAAATTTAAGCCTTGTTTCTAAATGTTTGAAATGAGGCTTTTAAGATTAAATAGAAGATGGGAGTTGTGTATATTGATGGCAATGTTTATGAGCGATGAAGCAAGAGCATTACTAATTTATGAAGGAATAGGTAAAAAAGAAAATGTTGATTCTTTAGAAAATTGTTCAACAAGAATAAGAGTAGGAGTAAATAACTTAGATATAATAAATAGAAATTTACTTTTAGAAGCAGGAGCAAAAGACATAGTTATAGTTGGAGAAGACGGAGTTCAAATAGTTATGGGTAATAAGACAGTTCCTGTTATGGAAGAACTTAAAAAAATTATGAAATAAAGGTAGTGAGATAAGTGAAGTATTATGTTGGTGTAGACCTTGGTGGGACTAACGTAAAGATAGGAATACTTGATGTAAACTACGATTTATTGAATGAAACTAGTATTAAAACTGAATCGTATAAAGGTCCAATCGATACGTTTACAAGAATTTGGAATAAAATTAAGGAAATGTTTGAAAAAAATAATTTAGATTTATCAAAATTAGAAGGGATTGGACTAGGTATACCAGGACCTGTAGTTAATAGATCAACAGTAAAATTAGCAGCTAACTTTTCTTGGGGAAATGACTTTAATGCTAAAGAAGTATTTGAAAAAATTTCTGGGAAAACTGTTATTGTAGAAAATGATGTAAGAGCAATAACTCTTGGAGAAAATTTATTTGGTGCAAGCCATGGTTATAGAAATAGTATAGTAATACCTATAGGAACAGGAATAGCCTCTGGTCTTATAATAAACGGTGAATTAGTTTCTGGTATATATGGAGCAGCAGGTGAATTTGGACACATGGTTATAAATGAAAATGGTTATGACTGTGGTTGTGGACTTAAAGGGTGTCTTGAAACATATTGTTCAGCAACAGGTATAGTTAGAGAAGGACGTAGAGTTTTAAAAGAAAAAAAAGAAGGTAAGTTATATAATGACTTTAAAGATAAGTTTGATAAACTTACTGCTAAAGATATATTTGATGCTGTTAGAAATGGTGATTTGGTAGCTATTGGAATTTTAGATGATTTCAGTAAAAAACTAGCTTTAGGTATAGGTAGTCTAATAAATATAGTAAATCCAGAAATAATAGTTATTGCTGGAGGTCTTGCAAAATCTGCAGATTTAATAATAGAAAATGTAAAAAAACATTTGCCTAAGTATGCATTAGGTATAAGTATTGATATACCTATAGTTAAAAGTAAATTATTAGATTCAGCTGGTGTTAAAGGGGCTGCATCTTTAATTATAAATAACAAATAGAGGAGAAAATAATGGAAAAAATTATAATAACATTAGGTGTTTTAGTTGCAGGTTTTTCTTTTGCAGCAGAACCTAAATATAATCTTGCAAATGTAGAAAATAATATAGCAACAAGCTATATTAATCAAATTGCATTTGAAGGAACTAAACAATTTGTGTTAGATCAATTTAACCAAAAGGTTTATGCACAAATGGAAGCAAATAAAAATTTAAAATCTGATAAAGATGCTAAACTTTTAACAGTTAATGCTGTAAAATCTCTTTTAGAAGATTGGGGATATGTATCAAATCTTGAATTTAGAGATAAAGATATTACTAAACTTGAAATAGCTTTATATACAGATAAAACTTTAACTCAAAAAGATTTAGCTTATTTAGCTGCTTTACTTGAAACAGCTTCTTATAGTATATATGGAGACAAAGTATCTGGAAATATTAAAATTTATGCTGATAAAGAACTTAAAACTTTGAAAAAATAGGAGTTTGAAATAAAATGAGAAAAATATATATATCATTCATTTTTTTATTAATTTCTAATTTATCTTATTCTTTAAATGTTGAAAAAGGAAAAGAAGAATTAAAAAGTATAAAAAAAGAGTTGATTTTAAAATATAAAAAAGAATTAGGTGCAGATTATAGTAACTTTAGTAATAGTAGTTTTAATGAAAAAAGGGCCTTTTATGAAAACCTATATTTAAAGTTTTTAGGTAAATATATTATAGATTTAAAAGATGTTAAAGTTTATACTGGACATGATGTTAATAATGTTATGTTATTTGCTAATACACCTATTGAAAAATCAACGTTTGAGGATATATATAAAATACTTTCAATAGAGGAATCAAATAAGAAATTAAAATTAATACAGGTACCTGAAAATAATAGAGGAAAATTTTATGGTATAATACAAGAAAAAATATCAGAGAGGGAGTAAATGATGGCAAAATATATATTCGTAACAGGAGGAGTTGTATCATCACTTGGTAAAGGTATAACAGCTGCTTCTCTTGGGAGATTGCTAAAAGAAAGAGGATATAAAGTAACCATACAAAAATTTGATCCATATCTTAATGTTGACCCAGGTACTATGAGTCCTTATCAGCATGGAGAAGTTTTTGTTACAGCAGATGGTAGTGAAACAGATTTAGATTTAGGACACTATGAAAGATTTATAAATGAAGAATTAACTAAATATAATAACGTTACAAGTGGAAAAATAATGTCTACAATTTTAAATAAAGAAAGAAAAGGTGATTATTTAGGAGGAACTGTACAATATATACCACATGTAACTAATGAAATTAAAAAGAAAATTAGACAAGCTGGAGAAGCATCAAATTCAGATATAGTTATAACTGAAATAGGTGGAACTATAGGTGATATAGAATCTAATCCTTTTATAGAGGCTATAAGACAGTTTAAAAAAGAAGTAGGACGTGAAAATGTGATATATATACATGTTACACTACTACCTTATTTAAAAGCTGCAGGAGAGTTAAAAACTAAACCTACACAACAAAGTGTTAAAATGTTACAAGGTCTTGGAGTTAATCCTGATATAATAGTTGTAAGAAGTGAACATCCAGTTGATAAACATATTAAGTCAAAAATATCATTATTTTGTGATGTAGATGAAACTTCAGTAATTGAGGCTTTAGATGCAGCTAATCTATATGAAATACCATTAGAAATGGAGAAATTAGGACTTGCAGATGAAGCATGTAAAAAACTTGGGTTAAAGAATGTTAAACCTAGTCTTACAAAATGGACTGAAATGGTTAATAAATTTAAAAATCCAAAACATGAAATTAAAGTTGCAGTTGTTGGTAAATATGTAGAGTTAAAAGATGCATATATAAGTATACATGAATCTATAGAACATGCTGGATTTAATTTAGATACTAAAGTTAAAATTGATTATTTAAAAGCAGAAGAATTTGATTTATCTAAATTAAATGATTATGATGGTATATTAGTACCAGGTGGATTTGGTGGCCGTGGTATAGAAGGTAAAATAAATACTGTAAGATTTGCAAGAGAAAATAATAAACCATTTTTAGGAATTTGTCTTGGAATGCAAATGGCTTCTATAGAATTTGCAAGAAATGTTTTAGAAATGAAAAATGCAAATTCTACAGAATTTGATATAGAAACTAAATATCCTGTAATAAGTTTAATGGAAGAACAAAATGAAGTTGAAAATTTAGGTGGAACAATGAGGCTTGGTTCATATCCTTGTGTTTTAGATAAAAATAGTAAAGTATTTAAATTATATGGAGTATCTGAAATACTTGAAAGACATAGACACAGATATGAATTTAATCAACAATATTTACCTGAATTTGAAGAAAAAGGATTTAAGGTTGTGGGTAAATCTCCAGATGGTAAATATGTTGAAGTAATAGAAATACCTGAGCACCCTTATTTCGTAGCTGCTCAATATCATCCAGAATTTATGAGTAGACCAAATAAACCTCATCCTTTATTTACAGGTTGGGTAGAAGCAATATTAAAACAAAAAGGAATTAAATAATAAAAGGTGATTTTAAGTCACCTTTTTACTTAAATAAGGAGAAATGATTATGAAATTAAATTTAAAAATTAATGGAATGGCTTGTTCACATTGCATAAATAGTGTGAAAGAAGAATTAAGTGAAATGGATTCACTTAAGGTATTAGATGTTAAATTAGGAGAAGCTGAGATAGAAATAAGTGATGAATCTAATATTGAAGATATTTTAGAAAAAGTAAATTTAAGACTTGATGATATAGGATATGAATTAGTAAGGTAGGAATTTTAAAATGAAAGAAAAATTACAAATTGAAGGAATAACTTGTCAGGCATGTGTTGCTAAAATTGAAAGAAAATTATCTAGAACAGAAGGAGTCAATAATGCTGTAGTTAATATTTCAAATAATGTTGCAAGTGTTGATTATAATGAAAATATAGTTGATATAAATAGAATTATTGAGATTATAAAAAAATTAGGATACATAGCCAATAAGATTGAAAAAAATAATGTTAATTATAAAAAAGAAGAAGAGAAACTAAAAATAGAATTAAATAAAGCTTTAATAGTTATAGTAGTTTCATTTTTAATAATGTATATATCTATGGGAAATATGTTTGGATTACCTATACCTGGCTTTATTATTAATAACTCTAGAGTTTTAGTGTTAGTTCAATTAGTATTAACATTGATTGTTATGTTTATGGGGAGAAAGTTTTATAGTAATGGATTTAAACAATTATATAAATTAAGTCCTAATATGGATTCACTTATTGCCGTTGGGACATCTTCAGCCTTTATATACAGCCTATATATTAGTACTAAAATATTTTCAGGTAATAATCATTTGATTCATTCACTTTATTATGAATCATCTAGTATGATAATAGCTTTTGTAATGATAGGTAAATACTTAGAACATTTAAGTAAAAGAAAAGCTTTGAATGCAATTAATAAATTATCAGAAATACAATCAAAAAAAGCTAGAATACTAAAAGATAGGGAAATAATAGAAGTTGATATTGAAGATGTTGTTAAAGATGATATAGTAATTATTAAACCAGGAGAAAAAATTCCTGTAGATGGAGCTATAATTGAGGGAATAACACAAATTGATGAATCTATGTTAACAGGTGAAAGTATACCCGTAATCAAAAATATAAATGACAAAGTATACTCTGGTACAATAAATAAAGATGGAAATATTAAAGTCAGAGTAGAAACTAGTAATTCTGAAACCTTAATATCAAAAATTGCAGATATTGTAAGAGATGCACAAATTAATAAGCCTAATATTTCTAAAATAGTTGATAAAGTATCTTTAATATTTGTTCCAACTATTATATTAATTGCAATATTTGTAAGTTTAGTATGGGGAATATTATTAAAATATGGATATGTAAATGTTACAGGTAATAAATTAGAATTTGTTATGACTATATTTATATCTATATTAATAATAGCTTGTCCTTGTTCATTAGGGCTTGCTACTCCTATGGCTATAATAACAGGAATAGGACGTGGAGCAGAACTTGGAATTTTAGTTAAAAATGGTGAAGCACTTGAAGTATTAAACAGTGTAGATACAGTAGTTTTTGATAAAACAGGAACTCTTACAGAAGGTAAAATTAAATTAGTTGATATAATAAATACATCTAATATTGGAAAAGAGGAATTATTAAAAATAGCATATTCTATTGAAATTAATTCAGAACATCCTATATCTTTTGCAATAAATGAAAAAGCAGAAGAAAATGGAATAAAAAAATATGAAGTTGATAGATTTAAAGCATTAATTGGATTAGGTGTTGAAGCTGTTATTAACGGTAAGGAATATTATTTAGGAAATAGAAAATTGATGAAAGTTAATAATATAAAAAATATTAATGAAGATATTTTGGTTGGTTTTGAAAATAAAGGGATGAGTTCTATAATACTATCTGATAATAAAGAAGTATTGGGAATATTTGCTTTAGAAGATGTTGTTAGAGAAGAAAGTATAAATACAATAAAAAAATTAAATAATCAAAATATAGAAGTTATTATGTTGACTGGAGATAATGAAAGAGTTGCAAAAAATGTTTCTGAAAAATTAGGTATAAATAAATATATAGCTGATGTTAGCCCTACAGATAAATATTTGGAAATACAAAAATTACAAAAAGAAGGTAAAAAAGTTCTTATGGTAGGTGATGGAATTAATGACTCACCAAGTTTAGCGAGTGCTAATGTTGGTATAGCTATGGGTAATGCAACAGATATTGCTATAGAAAGTGCAGATCTTGTTCTTATAGGTAAAAATTTAGAATTAGTAGTAACAGCTATAAATTTAGGAAAAGCTATAATTAGAAATATTAAACAAAATTTATTTTGGGCATTTTTCTATAATCTATTTGGAGTAGTTGTTGCAAGTGGAATATTCTATGGTATTACAGGATATCTTTTAAATCCTATGATAGCTGGACTTGCTATGGGTCTTTCATCAGTTTCTGTAGTACTTAATGCACTAAGACTTAAAAAATTTAAATAACAAAAAATAGGGACAAAGTCCCTATTTTTGTTATTTATGCTTTAGATTATCTAATATAATAAGTTAATCCCATGCTAGTATTAAAGTCTATATGATTTTTAGTTTTAGAACCTTTTTTAAGTTCTTTTTCTAAATGTAGATGTGCTTTAAATGAACTATTAAGTGTAAAATTATTTATACTATATTCTATGCTAGTAAATGGTTCTATATCAGCTTTTAAAGTATATTTGAATTTACTGCTATCTACTAAATCATTATAGAATTTTAAAATTGTTTCATCTGGATAAATTTCATTTTTAAATTCTACCAATTCTTTATATTTTGCACTTTTCTTTCTATTTAAAGTAAGTCCTTGATTTAAAATATCTGATTTTAATCTACTATAGTATCCTGATTTGTATTCAGATAGTTCATTATACTTCTTAGCAAAATCTTCAGGGTTATTAATATTCATTTTTTTAGCAACTTCAGTTAGTTTTTTTATTTTTTCTTCTTTTGAATCATAAAGTCCAGTAAAGAAATTTCTATAATTATTTTTGTCTATATTATTTTCTTTTTGTAAATTTTCAAATTCTTTAGATTTTTCTTCAAATAAGTCTTGTATTTCTTTTACATTTTTATTTTTTATTATATCTTTAAATTCATTAGTTACAGCTTCAAGATCACTTCTTTTTTTACTTCTCATATTTTCTTTATTATAGTATTTATCTATTTCTGTAGAAAAATCATTTTTATTATTAAATGCTTCTATCATAGTGTCAAATTCTTTGACTTGTTTTTCTAACTCTTTGATTTTATCATTTCTTTCTTTTAATTCTTCTTCACTTAATTCTTCTCTTTTGTGTTTAGCTTCAGCTATTGTAGTATCGGCAGCTTTCTTACGAGCTTCTAATTTTTCTTTAAATATAATTTGTTTTTTTTGTTCAAGAGTTAATTTTGAATCAACACCTAATGTTATTTCTAAATTATCTGTTGGTATATATGTATATGAAAAATTTCCGAATATAGAATAGTTTAATTTTTCAATTCCTTTATATACATCAGATCCAAATAGTTGTCTTTGATAACTTCTTCCACCAAAACTAGGACGTAGATCACCAAATTCACCTGGCTTAATTTCTACTCTTTCTTCATCTTTTAGTTTATTTTTATTTATATTTGTATATTCAAAGTTTGTTCCAAAATTATAGTTTAAATTTTTTTGGTGAGAATTATAGAATTTAGCTTCTATATTTATATTATGTTTTTGTAAATCTGAAATAAAATTATTTGCAGCATTGCTATATAGATTATTAAAACTATAATTTAATTTTGTATTTAGGTTTATTTTTTTATTAATTTTATAATCCCAGTTTGTAGCAAATTTTAGATTATAGTCGCTGAATATATATTTACCTTTATATGTATCTTCAACTTGATTTATACTATAGTCAAGAGCATCTAATTCACCTAAATTATGATCATGACCATGTCCATCATTTTCAGTATAAATTTCATTTTGTAAATTTCTCATATTTTTTAAATGATTTTCCACATTATGAATTTTTTTAATACCAATTTCAAAATTTTTATTTTTTAAATTAAAATTTATATCTTCTAAATTTTTGATTTCAAGTTTTGAATTAATATCTTTGTATGATAAATTAAAAGTGTTTTGGTTAGTTTTATGTTTAACATCTTCTAAATAATCATTTCCAGTATAACCTTTTAAACTATAACCTATTTTTATCCCTCTATATTCAGGACTTACGATATCTAATCCTAGCATATAGTTTGCATTTGTATTTTTGTTACTTTTAGATATTTTACCATTAATCTTAATGTTTTTTGAAAATCCAAATTCTACATTAGTTGATAGTCCTGAAATAGTCTTTTCATTATAGAATTTTGGACCTTTTATATCTTGATAAACCAATCCTTCTTTATTATTTTCATACTTAGTCTCAAGTTTTAAACTTGGAGATGAGTATGATAAAATAGATAAAAAAGCTAAAATACTTATTTTAAATTTATTCATCTTCATCACTCCTCTGATTAAAATATATCATAGAAAATATAAAATTAAAAGTTTTTTGTTTTTTATTAATTAAGTATTAATTATTATAATCTGTTTTAGTTAAATACAATAATACAGTAAAAAAATTCAGTGTTAATTATATATTATAACTTTTTGGAAAATATTTATTGTTGTGGTATAATAAATATGATAGGAGGAAGAAAAATGAAATCACTTTTTATTACAACTTCTACAAAACTTGCTTCTATATCTTTATATGATGATAAAGGTATGTTGGCAAATATTAATGTGAATGTAAAAAAAACACACTCAACTTGGTTAATAGATCAAATATCTTCTTTATTTGATTGGACATCAAGTAATATATCAGAAATTGAAAATGTTATAGTATCTGTAGGTCCGGGATCATTTACTGGTGTTAGAATAGCATTAAGTGCAATAAAAGGAATGTTTGCTAATTCAGATGTTAATGTTTATTCTGTAAACGAACTTGATGCATTAGGTTACCAGGGGTATATGATATATAGAAAAGATGTGTTAGCCATAATAGATTCTAATAAAGAAAAAATATATTATGGATATTATAGAAAAGGAATAAGGGTTGGAAAGTTAAAAGTTTCTAAACTTAATGATGTTTTAAAAGAATATAAAAATCAGGATATAGGGTTTATGGGTGATGGAGCTATCAATTATTCTGATAAAATTATAGAATTAGGATATACTTTGGATTTATCAGATACTTTTTTAAGATTAAATTCTACGATATTTAATGATATGTATAAGAATAATATGTTAGAGAAGGTTGATTTATTTAATTTAGTTCCAGAATATTTAGAAAAGTCTCAGGCAGAAAAGGAGAAAGATGGCAATAAGTAATTTGTTAATTAAGCCTAAAAAAGGATTTTTTAAGAAATTAAAAGAATTCTTTACAGGGGCTGCAATAACTGATGATGTTTATGAGGAATTAGAAGAACTTTTAATACAATCAGATTTAGGAATGAAAATGACTATGGAGGTTGTTGAAAGTTTAGAAAAAAATGTTAGTTCAAAAGGTATTAAAACAAAAGAATTAATGTATGAAGAGTTAAAAAATATACTTTCAGAAAAATTGTATATATCAGAAAATAGTAATTTAAATATACAAAATGGAAAATTAAATGTAATATTAGTTATAGGTGTAAATGGAGTTGGTAAGACAACTTCTATTGGTAAAATGGCACTAAAACTTAAAAATCAAGGTAAAAAAGTTGTTATAGGAGCAGCTGATACGTTTAGGGCAGCAGCTATAGAGCAGATCGAAACTTGGGGTAAAAAAATAGATGTACCTATAGTTAAACAAAAACAAGGTTCAGATCCAGCAGCAGTTGTGTTTGATACGCTTAATTTCGCAAAAAATAATAATTATGATATCGCAATAATAGATACAGCAGGAAGATTACATAATAAAGTTGATTTGATGAAAGAATTAGAAAAAATAGATAGAATAATAAAACAAAGTGTTGATGATTATGAGTCTTTAATAGTAATAGATTCAACAACAGGTCAAAATGGATTAGAACAGGCTAGAATTTTTAACTCGATATCAAAAATTTCAGGAATTATACTTACTAAGTTTGATGGAACTGCAAAAGGAGGTATAATATTTTCTATAGTCGATGAACTTCAAAAACCGGTTAAATTTTTAGGTGTTGGAGAAGGTGTGGACGATTTAAGAGTTTTTGATTGTAAAGAATTTGTTAACGAAATGTTTGAATAAATAAAGGAGAAGATTATGTCAGTAGATTTAATTGCTAGAATTAAAGAAGCAGAAAGAGAAAACAAAAAAACAGTAGTGTTACCAGAGGCAGAAGATGAAAGAGTTTTACGTGCAGCTGAACAAATAACTAGAGAAGGTTTTGCTAAGATAATACTTGTAGGTAAAGATTATCAAGTAAGAGAAAACGCAGAAAAATTAGGTATTAGTTTAGAAGGAGTACAAATAATAGATCCTATGTCTTATGAAAAAACACCTGAATTTATTAGACAATTTGTGCATTTAAGATCTAAAAAAGGAATTACAGAGGAACAAGCACGTGAAATAATACTTAATGATTCAAGATTTTTTGGAGCTATGCTTGTAAGAAATTGTGTAGCTGATGGTATGGTAGCAGGTTCAAATTCACCAACTGCAAGTGTATTAAGAGCTGCAATTCAAGTTATAGGTCCAAGAAAAGGACTTAAGACTGTTTCAAGTTCTTTTGTTATGTTAACAGAAAATAAGGAATATGGAGAAAATGGGACTCTAATATTCTCAGATTGTGGAGTTCTACCTAATCCAACAGCACCTCAAATAGCTGATATAGCTGAATCTGCTGTTGAAAAAGCACGTTTTATTGCCAAAATACAAAATCCTAAAGTTGCACTTTTAACGTATTCTACTAAAGGTTCAGCAGAAGGGGAACAAGTTACTAAAATGAGAGAAGCGTATAAGATTTTAGAAGAAAGAAAAGTTGATTTTGAATTTGATGGAGAATTACAATTAGATGCAGCTATAGTACCTGAAGTTGCTAATCAAAAAGCAAAAGGTTCAAGTGTTGCAGGTGGAGCAAATATTTTAATATTCCCAGATCTTTGTTCTGGTAATATAGGATATAAACTTGTACAAAGATTTGCTAAAGCTAAAGCTTTAGGTCCATTAATACAAGGACTTGCAAGACCAGTACATGATCTGTCTCGTGGATGTAGTGTAGATGATATAGTAGATGTAGTTGCTATAACTTGTGCAGAGGCTGCAGAATTTTGTGAAATATTAACATTATAAAAAAGAAGGAGAAATAAAAAATGAAAGTATTAGTAATAAATAGTGGTAGTTCATCTTTAAAATTTGAATTAATAGATACTGCAAATAATAAAAGTTTAGCAAAAGGTATTTGTGAAAGAATTGGAATAGCAAATCCTATATTTACATATAAAAATTTACTTGATGGATATAAAGTTGAAGAAAGACCAGAACCATTAGAAAATCATAAAATTGCAATTGATCTAGTTTTACATGAATTAACTGGAGAACACGGAGTTTTAAAATCTATAGATGAAGTAGAAGCTATAGGGCATAGAGTAGTTCATGGTGGTGAATACTTTAATGATTCAGTTTTAGTAGACGATGATGTTATAGAAAAACTTGAAGAAATTAGCGAACTTGCACCTCTTCATAATCCAGCAAATGTAATGGGTATAAAAGTAATGAGAGAATTATTACCAGGTAAACCAAATGTTACAGTATTTGATACAGCTTTCCACCAAAGTATGGAAAAAGCAGTATACACATACCCTTTACCTTTAGAAGATTATAAAGAATTAAAAGTTAGAAAATATGGATTCCACGGAACAAGTCACAAATATGTTTCAGGAGTTGTTGCTAAATTATTAGGTAAAGAAGATAGCAAAATAATAGTTTGTCATTTAGGTAACGGTGCTTCTATATCAGCTGTAAAAAATGGTAAAGTTGTAGATACTTCTATGGGACTTACACCTCTTGCTGGTATAATGATGGGTACTCGTTGTGGAGATATAGATCCAGCAGCTGTTTTATACATTATGGATAAAAGAGGATTAACTCCTAAAGAAATAGACACTAGAATGAATAAAAAATCAGGATTTTTAGGAGTGTTTGGTAAAAGTTCAGACTTTAGAGATATACAAAATGGTATAAAAGAAGGAGATGAAAGAGCTAAGCTTGCATATGATATGTTCTGTTACAGAATAAGATCTTATATAGGTTCATATATAGTTGCTATGGGTGGAGTAGATGCTATAGCATTTACTGGAGGAATAGGAGAAAATGCTGGACTTGCTCGTGAAGGTATATGTAAAGGATTAGAATTCTTAGGTATAGAACTTGACTATGAAAAAAATATGGAAAGAATACCAGGAGATGTAGAATATTCTAAACCAGATTCAAAAGTTAAAGTATTTAAAATAGAAACAGCAGAAGAATTAATGATAGCTATGGATACATATAGATTAAGTAAATAATTTTTGGCAAAAATATACTCCGGTATATTTTTTGTCTATAAAGGAGGAAATTATTGGACAAAATCATAGAAGTGAACAAAATTAAAAAAGTTTATGGTTCAAAAATAGCGGTTAATGATATAAGTTTTTATGTTGGAAAAGGTCAAATATTTGCCTTTTTAGGAACTAATGGTGCTGGGAAAACTACAACTATAGAAATGATATGTACTTTTTTGAAAAGTGATTCAGGGAATATAATAGTAGATGGTAAAACTGTTGGAAAAGATGATACTGAAATAAAAAAAGTTATAGGTATAGTTTTTCAAAATAGTTTACTTGATGATACTTTGAGTGTTGAAGAAAACCTTATTATTCGTGGAAGTCTTTATGGTTTTGATAAATTAGAATTAGATAAAAGGATAAAAGAAGTTTCTGAAATGACCCATATATCAGATTTTTTAGATCAATATTATGGGACTTTATCAGGAGGTCAAAAAAGAAGAGTTGATATTGCAAGAGCTTTAATTACTAAACCTAAAATATTGTTTTTAGATGAGCCAACTACGGGTCTTGATCCACAAAGTAGAAAAAGCATTTGGGAAACTATAATTAGAATACAAAAAGAAAATAATATGGCTGTATTTCTAACAACACATTATATGGAAGAAGCTCTTAATGCAGATTATATTGTTATACTTAATAAAGGGAATATAATTGCTACGGGGACACCTAGTTATTTAAGAGAATCTTTTTCTACAAATAAGTTGATATTAGATATAGAGAAAGTAGAAAAATTGAAAGATATAATTAAAAATTATGATTATACAATAGAAAATAATAAGGCTATAATAAAAATAAAAAATACTCTTGATAGTATAGAGATATTAAAAAAGGTAGAAAATGAAATCACAGGGTTTGAAGTTATAAAAGGAAGTATGGAAGATGCCTTCATATCTTTAACAGGGGAGGAATTAAAATGATTTTTGTTATAGTTAAACGGAATGTCACGATATTTTTTAGAGATAAAATGAATGTATTTTTATCAATGCTTTCAAATTTTATTATGTTGGGAATATATTTGTTATTTACAGGGAATATATTTAAAAGTAGCTTAGCTGGTTTTGATAAAGCAGGTATCTTGCTTGATTCATGGCTTGTTGCAGGACTTATAGCTACAACAACTATTACTTGTACTGTAGGTATTTTTGGTAAAAGAATAGAAGATGAAAATAAAGGTATAAATAAAGATTTTAATTGTTCTCCTATAACTAAAAGAGAATTAGTAGGAGGATATATATTAAGTGCCTTTTTTATAGGGTTCTTGGTTTCTCTAATATTCTTATTTTTCTCTTTAATTATACTATTTATTCGTGGTGGAGATATTTTGGATATTTATTCTATACTTAAAATAATAGGAGTAATAATCTTAGCTGATTTTACAAATTCATCTATGATATTCTTTATTACTTCATTTTTAAAAACGCATTCAGCATATTCTACTGTTGCAAGTATAATGGGAGTATTATCAGGATTTTTAACAGGTATATATATGCCTATAGGAAATTTACCTAAATTTATGCAAACTATAGTTAAAATATTTCCTACATCTCACGCGGCAAGTCTTTTAAGGCAAATATTTACAAAAGATATTACCTCAAGTTTGCCGGTTGAAGTCGTGAATGTAATAAATGAAAATTTAGGGATGATATATACATTTAATGGTAAAGAATTAAGTAATATAATAAGTGTATTTATATTAATAATTAGTGGAATATTATTCTATATTTTAGGAGTAATATCTCTAAGTAGAAAAGTTAAATAGGAGGAACAATGAAAAAATATGATGTATTAGTATTGGGATGGGGAAAAGCAGGTAAAACACTAGCTGCAAAACTTGCAGGTAATGGTAAAAAAGTTGCTATAGTAGAAAAGGATCCTAAAATGTATGGTGGAACTTGTATTAATGTAGGATGTTTACCAACTAAATCTTTAGCAAATAGTTCAGTTATTATAAACGAAATAACTAAACTTGGACTTGAAAGAGACTATAATATAGACAATTCCTTTTTTATAAATGCAATGGCATCAAAAAAATCTATGGTTGAAAAACTAAATAACAAAAATTATGGATTATTAGCAAATAATCCTAATGTTGATGTATATGATGGTCTTGCTACATTTATAAATGATAAAGAAATTAAAGTTAATGAAGAAGTATTAACAGCAGATAATATAATAATTAATACAGGATCTAGAAGTAGAACACTTAATATTCCTGTAAATAACTCAAATTTAATAGCTTATAGTGATGAAATTTTAGAGTTAGAAGAATTACCTGCTAAATTATTAGTAGTTGGTGCTGGGTTTATTGGTCTTGAATTTGCTTCGATGTTTGCAAATTTTGGTAGTGAAGTTACAGTTTTACAATTTGATAATTCTTTCCTTCCTTCAGAAGATGAAGAAGATGCTAAGATGGTAAAACAAGTTATAGAGGATAAAGGAATTAAATTAGAATTTTCAGCAAGTATTAAAGAAATTAATGGAAAAGAAGTTACATATATCCAAAATGGAGAAGAAAAAGTTGAAATATTCGATAAAGTTCTAATATCAGTAGGAAGAATTCCTAATACTGAAGGACTTGGTATAGAAAATACTAATATTAAATTAACTGAAAGAGGAGAAGTTTTAGTTGATAATAATTTAGAAACAACAGTTAAAGGTGTTTGGGCAGCTGGAGATATTAAAGGTGGACCACAGTTTACATACGTTTCTTTAGATGACAGTAGAATAATATTACCTCAAATCTTAGGGTTAGAAAAACATAGAGTATTAAGTGATAGAACTAATATTGCAACTTCAACATTTATAGATCCTCCTTATTCAAGAGTAGGGTTAAATGAAAAAGAAGCAGATAGATTAGGGATTAAATATACTAAGAAATATTTATTAACTGCTGGAATACCTAAAGCACATGTTAATAGAGAAACAGAAGGATTTTCAAAAGTATTATTAAATGAAAATGACGAGATAATAGGAGCAGTTTTATTCCATGCTGCATCAGCTGAAATGATAAATATTTTATCATTAGCAATAAATCAAAAAATTAAGGGTGAAGTTTTAAGAAACTTTATTTACACTCATCCAACTTTCACAGAAAGTCTAAATGATTTAATATAAAATTTAAAAAAATATATTATCAAGAAGCACCAATTTAGGTGCTTTTTGAATAATCTGGGAAAATTTTTCAAAAAAAAACAAAAAAAGGTATTGACATAAAAAGTATATTTATGATAATATAAATATTGTC
>NZ_LOHY01000099.1 GCF_001559795.1 Pseudostreptobacillus hongkongensis
ATTGCAACAGCCTCTTTTATTTTAATAAATATTATTAAACAACAAAGGTAGCAAACGCTACCTTTATCTTTTTTCCAATGATTTTTGTATAAATAAGTTAAATATTTTAACTGAATCTGAATTATTATGTGTCATCATTTCAGGATGCCATTGAACTCCTAATATCCAAAGGTCATGATTTTCAAAGAATATAGATTCTATTACACCATCGTTTGAGCGAGCTACGGCTTTAAATCCTTGTGCAAGTTCATCTATTATTTGGTGGTGGAAAGAGTTGACTAAACATTGATCTTTATTTAGTATATCTTTAAGTATTCCTTCTAAATTAATATTATGTGTTGGAACATTCCATTTAACATTTTGATTATGTTTAATAGTTTCAAATGGAGCAAGTGAAATATCTTGATGTAAAGTACCTCCAAATCCAACGTTTATTAATTGTAATCCACGACATATACCAAAGATAGGTTTTCCTTGTTCACATGCTTCTTTAAGTAATTTTATTTCAAATTCATCTCTTCTGGGTAAAATTTCTTGTAATAATTTGTGAGGATCTTGCTTGTAAAGTAAAGGATTTACATCGTATCCTCCTGTAAGAATTAAACCATCTATTTTTTCAACATATGCTTTAATAATTTCATCATCATTTGTCATAGGAAGAATCAAAGGTATACCACCAGAGTTTATAACACTATCTACGTAGTCTTGGCTTACATAAGCTCTTTCATATCCTAAAAAAGATGCTTCATTTTCAAAAGTTAAATTTGAAGATATTCCTATTACTGCTTTATTTATCATTTTTTAATTTCACCTTACCTTTTAATTCTGATATATTTTTTGAATTTGTTAATAACATAATATATTTAATGTCTTCTATCCATTCAAGCATTATGTTTATAACCTCTTCTTTACCTTTGGTTTCTAATAATTCAAGAAAAGTTTTTGAAAGACCGACAGCTTTTGCACCGAAGGCTAAAGATTTAACTATATCTAAAGGGTTTCTTATCCCACCACTAGCTAAAAATTCTATGTTATTAGAATATTTTTGAGCATATAGAAGAGAATCCACTGTTGTATAACCCATTTCTTGATAATAGTATTTAGGTTTTTTGCGTCTCATATTTTCTATAATAGAAAAATCTGTTCCACCTTTCCCACTTATATCTATTATTTTTATTCCAAGAGATATAGCTTTTTCTATAGTTTTTTCATTCATTCCAAATCCAGTTTCTTTAAGAATGATAGGAACTGGAGAAAATTTAACTATTTCTTTTAAGTTATTTTCCCAATTTTTAAAATTTTCATCTCCTTCAGGCATTAATATTTCCTGAATAGGATTAATATGTACTTGATGTATTTTAGATTTACTTTTAGATATAGTTTCTAAATGTTTATCTACAGATTTATCAATTCCTAGATTAGATCCTTGTCCTTTAGGATAAGTTGAAACATCTTTTCCTAAAAATGGAGAATAAGATCCTGGAAATAGAAAAATACCTGTTCTTTTAGAAATATATTCTAAATCTTTATTTATCTTATCACCTTTAACACTTCCGCCTGTTATTGCATTTATATAGAAAGGGAAATTTAAAGAAAGATCACCTATTTTTGTTGATATATCTATATCTGATATATCAAAATTAGGTATAGAATGATATTCTAATTCATATTTATCAAAAGAGTTATGTTCATTTTTTTGCATTAATGCATATCTAATATGATCGTCTTTACGTTCCATAAGTTCTCCTTAATATTTGTATATATACTATATCATAAAAAGTAGATAAAATAAAGAAATATAATAAAAAGAATGTGCCGGGATTCTAATTATTTATGTTTATTAATATATCATTACCTTTAAGTTTTAATTTTGTATCTTTACTTTGTATGATTTCTAAAGGTAGGTCATAATAAAAGTCATATGTTAATTGTACGAAGGGTTCGATTTCTTGATAATTTACTAATTTATTATCATATGATTGATCTAAAGTTTCATATTTAATATTATTATTTACTACTAGAAAATTATAATTCTTAATAAGTTTTGTACTACTTGAAATATTTTTTATTGATAATCAAATTTAGAAGTAAATTCATCTAAAATTTCTTTTGATGTCACATTAACTTCAAAATATTTACTTGTAATAGGTTCATTAATTTTACCTTCTACATTACAAGATATTACAGAAAAAACTATAATTACTAGAGTAATAATCTTTAATATTAACGAAATGGTAAACTAAAAAAATACTTGACAATAAAAAACCAAAGTGATATACTAGCACTATAAGGATGGGAGTGCTAACAGGAGGTGAAAGCTTTTGAATGATAGAGAAAAAGAGGTTTTTAAAATAATAATTAGTCATTATCTTAATAGTGGTGAATCGGTAGGATCAAGAACTTTAGAAAAAAAATATAACATGGGTGTATCGAGTGCTACAATTAGAAATGTAATGGCAGATTTAGAAGAAATGGGTTTAATAACAAAAACTCATACATCATCAGGACGCGTACCAACACTTGAGGGTTATAGAATGTATATAGACAATCTTCTTCAAGAAACTGATATACCTGATGAAATTAAGGATAAAATATTTTTAACTTATCAAAAAAGAATAAATAAGACAGATATAATATTCAAAGAAACTGCAAAGCTATTAGCTGAAGTTTCAGGATGTATGTCTGTAGTATTAGAACCTTCATCAGAAGTTGAAAGTATTAAAAAAATTCAGTTTATTAAGATAACTGAAAGAGATGTATATGTGGTTGTTGTACTTAATAATAATATAATAAAAACATCGGTATTATCGATGTCTACATATATAACTGAAGAAAATGTTGAAAATCTTAATATATATATGAAAAATTTAATAGAAACAACTCATAAAGATTTCAGTTTATCTGATCTTGAACAATTTTTAAGTAAGATAGGTAAAACTGATTTAGAAGTTGAAGATAAAAAGATTTTTGAGAAAAATAAGATATTCATAGATGGAGTAGATAATCTAATTACTCATGAAAATATGGATCTTGAAAGTTTTGTTAAAACGATAAAATTTGTAAGTAATGAAGTTGAAATTAAAAATATTTTTAGAAGACTTGCAAAAGAATCAGAATATGATGTAGAAAAAGCAAATATAGTTTTTGGTAAAGATTTAGAAATTGAAGATTTAAAAGACTATGTTTTCATATTTAAATGTTACGAATTTGGAGATGATAAAGGAGTTTTAGGACTATTAAGTTCTACTCGTATAGATTATGGAAAGATAGTAGCTACAATTGATTTTGTGATTACGATGCTTAAAAAATCTCTTAATCAAAATGCAGGGAATAAATTTTTAGAACTTAAACTTTAGAGGAGGCGAGATGAACGAAGAATTAAAAGATGAAAAAATAGAAGCTGAGGTTGAAACTGAAACAAATGAAGAAGTTAAACCTGAAGAAAATGAATTAGATAAAGTTAAGGCAGAACTTGAAGAATATAAAAAGGCTTATGCAATAAAAATGGCTGATTTTCAAAACTTTTCAAAAAGAAAAGAAAAAGAATTGCAAGAGTATAAAGAATATGCAGCTAAGAATATAATATTAAAGGTATTGGAAAATTTAGATAATTTAGAAAGAGCCTTAAGTGTTGCAGCAGAAAATGATAATAAAGAAGCACTTATAGAAGGAATTAATATGAGTGTTAATAACTTTAATGAAATGTTAAAACACGAAGGTGTTGAAGAAATACCTACAGAAAATGAACCATATAATGCTGAAGTGCATCATGCTATAGCAACAGTAAATGAAAGCGATAAAGAAAATAATTCTATAGTATTTGTACATCAGAAAGGATATAAATTAAAAGGAAGAGTAATAAGACCATCTATGGTTGTAATAAATAAGAAAGAAGAAAATAACTAGGAGGAAACAAAATGGCAAAAATAATAGGAATAGATTTAGGAACAACAAATTCATGTGTAGCAGTAATGGAAGGTAGTGCATTTACAGTAATACCTAACTCTGAAGGAGAAAGAACGACTCCATCAGTAGTATCTATAGAATCAAATGGAGAAATAGTAGTAGGATCAACAGCAAAAAGAAAAGCAATTACAGAGCCAAAACAAACAGTAATTTCAATTAAAACTCATATGGGTTCAGATTATAAAGTTGATATTCATGGTAAAAACTATACTCCACAAGAAATTTCAGCTATGACTTTAAAGAAATTAAAGAAAGATGCTGAAAGCTACTTAGGAGAAGAAGTTAAAGAAGCAGTAATTACAGTACCAGCTTACTTCACAGATGCTCAAAGACAAGCAACAAAAGATGCTGGAGAAATTGCAGGATTAACAGTTAAGAGAATTATAAACGAACCAACAGCAGCAGCACTTGCATATGGTTTAGATAAAGAAAGAGAAGAAAAAATATTAGTATTTGACTTAGGAGGAGGAACATTTGACGTTTCAGTACTTGAAGTTGGATCAGGACTTGTAGAAGTTAAAGCTACAGCAGGAAATAACCACTTAGGTGGAGATAACTTTGATGAAGCTGTTATTAATTGGCTTGCAGATGAATTCCAAAAAGAACATGGAATTGATCTAAGAAAAGAACCTCAAGCATACCAAAGATTAAAAGATGCAGCTGAAGATGCTAAAAAGAAATTATCATCAACACTTGAAACTACAATTTCTTTACCATTTATAGCTATGGATGCAACAGGTCCTAAAAACTTAGAAAAGAAATTAACAAGAGCAGCATTTAATGAATTAACTAAGAATTTAGTTGAAATGACTAAAGGACCAGTTAAACAAGCTTTAGATGATGCAGGATTAACAGTAAGAGATATAGAACAAGTATTATTAGTAGGAGGATCTACAAGAATACCAGCAGTTCAAGAATGGGTTAAAGAATACTTCGGAAAAGAACCTAATAGATCAATAAATCCAGATGAAGTTGTTGCTATGGGAGCTGCAATTCAAGGTGGAGTATTAGCAGGAGATGTTAAAGATGTTCTATTATTAGATGTTACTCCATTATCACTTGGTATAGAAACTATGGGTGGAGTATTTACTAAAATGATAGAAAGAAATACAACTATACCTACTAAGAAATCACAAGTATATTCAACTGCAACTGATAATCAAACAGCAGTTACTATACATGTATTACAAGGAGAAAGAGCTCAAGCTTCTCAAAACCATTCACTTGGACAATTTAACTTAGAAGGAATACCTGCAGCACCACGTGGAATTCCTCAAATAGAAGTTACATTTGATATAGATTCAAATGGTATAGTACATGTTTCAGCTAAAGATTTAGGAACAGGTAAAGAAAATCAAATAACTATATCTGGTTCATCAAACTTAAGTAAAGATGATGTAGAAAGAATGAAAAAAGAAGCAGAAGCTAATGAGGAAGCAGATAATAAATTTAGAGAATTAATTGAAGCAAGAAATATGGCAGATCAATTAATAATCTCTATGGAAAAAACTATAAAAGAAAATGAAGATAAATTACAAGGAACTGAAAAAGCTGATATAGAATCTGCAATTGAAGAACTTAAAAAAGTTAAAGATGGAGATAATATAGAGGAAATTAGATCAGGAATAGAAAAATTATCTAAAGCAAGTGAAGCATTTGCTACAAGAATTTATCAAGCAGCACAAGCTACAAATACTAATGCAGAATCAGGAAATACAAAATCAGAAGATGACATAGTTGAAGCAGAAGAAGTTAAATAGGTCTTTTAAGACCTATTCTTCGCTATAATAAAAGGAGAGTATACATGGTTATATTAAAAAAAGGTGCTAATGTTGCACATGTTTTAGAAAAAGGTGCAGAAATTAAATCATTTACTATAGATGGTGAAGAATTTTTATGGAATAAGGAAGAATTTTGGGCAAAAACATCTCCTATCTTATTCCCATTTGTTGGAGGATTAAGAGATAATAAGTATGAGTATAAGGGTAAAGAATATACTATTACTACAAGACATGGTTTTGCAAGAGATAATATTTTTGAAGTTGTTGAAAAACACGAAGATAGAGCAATTTTTAAGTTTAGTTCAAATGAAGAAACTTTAGAAAAATATCCATTTAATTTTGACTTATTTTTAGAATATATATTAACAGATAATGGTTTTGAACTAAAGTATAAAGTAGTTAATTTAGATAAAGATGAAATGTATTTTTCTATAGGAGCACATCCTGCTTTTGCCCTTCAAAATGATTATGAAGGTAATGCGTATATAGAATTTGAAGTGCCAGAGGATGCTAAAAAATATAAGTTAGATTTAAAAACAGGATTTTATGATGGAATGAAAGATTTCTTTTCATTACAAGAAGATAAAACAAAATTAGAAATTGTAGATGAAAATTTTGTAGAAGATGCTATTTCATTTAAAAATTTAAATTCAACTAAAGTGTATATTAAATCAAGAACTAATAAAAAAGAAGTTATGGTTGATTTTAAAGATTTTCCATATATAGCTTTTTGGAAACCATTAAATGCACCGTTTGTATGTATAGAACCATGGTATGGAATTAACGATATATTAAATACATCTAATGATATTATAGCAAAAGAAGGAATTCAGAAATTAAACGGAAATTCAGAGTTTAATTCAACATTAAAATTTGAATTTAAGAGAGGATATTAATGAAGAAGGATTATTATGAATTGCTTGGACTTAACAAAAATGCAACTGAAAGTGAAATAAAGAAAGCATTTAGAAAAGCAGCTATGAAATATCATCCTGATAAAATGGCAAATGAAACTGAGGAAAAAAAGAAAGAAGCTGAAGAAAAATTTAAAGAATTAAATGAAGCTTATCAAATATTATCAGATCCAGAAAAGAAACAACTATATGATCAATATGGACATGCTGCTTTTGAAAATGGTGGATTTGGAAACGCACAAGGCTTTGGTGGTTTTGAAGGATTTGAAGGATTTAATTTTGAGGACATATTCTCTAATTTCTTTGGTGGTGGAGGATTCTCAGGTGGCTTTTCATCAGGATTTTCTGGTGGAAGAAGACAGGGAGATGATATTTTACAAACTGTAGAATTAACGCTTCAAGAGATTGCAGATGGAGTTCAAAAAGATATAGAATATAACAGAATAGGAAAATGTGATAAATGTGATGGAACAGGTGCTGAAAATAAAGAAATGGCTACATGTTCACATTGTCACGGTATAGGTTATACTGAAGAAGTACAAAGAAGTATATTTGGAAATAGAAGAGTGCATGTTGAATGTTCAGAATGTCATGGAACAGGTAAAAAACCTAAAAAAGAATGTTCACATTGTCATGGTAAAGGAACTAAAACAGAAAGAATTAAAAAGACTATAAAAATACCAGCAGGTGTTGAAGATGGTACAAGACTTGTAGTAAGAGATGGTGGAAATTATGCAGGTCCTGGAAGTGAATTTGGAGATCTATATATACAAATTAGAGAAAAATCTAATAGTATGTTTATTAGAAATGGTATAGATGTTTATTGTAAAGTACCTATTAGCTTTAAAGTCGCTGCATTAGGTGGAGAAGTTGAAATTCCTACATTAAGAGGTAAAACTAAAATTAAAATAAATGAGGGAACTCAAAATGGAACAAAAATGAAGATAAGAGATGCAGGTATAAAATACAATCATAGAATAGGATCTCAAATTATAGAAATAGAAGTTGAAGTTCCACAAAACTTGAATAAACAACAAAAAGAAAAATTAGAAGAATTCTATTCTTTATTAAATGAAAATAATGAAAAACACACAAAAACTTTCTTTGATAAAATAAAAGATTGGTTTAATGATAAATAGAAAATATACCAAAAAACTGGATGGTAAAATTGCTAAAAGGTTTGGAGGTATATTTTTTTACTTACAATTAGCATATTGCTAGAGAAGTGGATAGAAAAATCTGGAGATGATGTGAAATATCAAAAAGTTGCAGGGTAAAGTTAGTTTGATAGGTTTTAGAATATAAGAAATGGGGAAAATTTTTAAAAGTAATTAGATGCACAATGATTGCTTGTTATAATAGTAGACACTTGGTTTCTGATGATTTTACTGAGGTTAGGAAAATTGTGGAAGCAGGTATAACTAAAAAAATCAAATAAAGGAAATTCAATATAAATTTTATTTTTATGAAAAACTAAACCTAGAATCTCAACATTTAATTGAAAAATAACAATAATAGGTGTATAATATTAATAAAAAATATATAAAAATAAGGATGTGATTGTATGGGGAAAAATAAAAAATTAAATTTAGGAATTTTATCATTACTATTAATTTCTATTGGTGGAGGAGTATTATCAACAGCAGAAACAATTGATGATGCAAAAAGACAAATAGATGAAAATAATAAGATTATAGGGAGTGAAGAAGGAACAACATATACTGGAGAAAGTAATGGTTCATTTGTAACAACCAAAGATGGAACAAAATTAGAAGGAAAAGTAAAGTTTGATATAAAAGATATAAATGCTAACGAAGCTCACTTGGAATTAAAGGGTAAAGGTGTAAAAGGAGATGATTTAAGTATAACGATAGCACCTAAAGAGGGTGTAACTCATACAAGATCAAAAGGATTAATAACAAGAGGGGATTCGGATGTAAATGTTAACAATCTTAATGTAGATATTACTTTTAAAGATACGACAGGACAATTTTCAGGTTCTGCAGATTCAAATGCAAGTTATGGTGTAGCTGTTGGGTATAATTATAATGGTGGAAATAAAACAGATACTTCTAAATTAACTGTAAATAATATGGATGTTAAAGTTAGAAATACAGAAGATACTACTTTTAATGTTAAAACAGTTTCAAAAAGTTTTTGGGGAATTACAATAACTGCTCACGTTAGATTTGGATATCAATTATCAGGATTAAAGGTATATAGAACAAATGGCGCAAAGGCAGAATTTGTTTCAAATGGAAACACAAATATTTTAGTAGAAGATGTATCAAAAACTAAATCTGGGGATTATTTAGCAGGAGTATATGTTTCTGGAGAAGAATCAAAAGCTACATTTAATGGAGATACAAATATTACAGTAATAGGTGAAGGTGTAAATTCTGCAGCAATTAAGATAGGAAAACCTGTAGAAAAATTTGATGAAAATAAGGCATCAAAAGTAGAAGTAAATGGTAAGTTAAATATAGATACAACAAAAATGCCAAATTCTGGAGCTGTAAGATTATTTACCAATAATACCAGCTTTGAAGTAACAGGTAAAAATACAACTGAAGCCTCTTTAATTAAAGCAGGAAATTCTGCAATAGTTTTTGATATGCAAGATTATGTACTAGGATTTTCAACAAAATCTAAAGTTGATTATAATAAGTCAGAAGATTGGGGATTGGTTACTACTCGTAATTCAAATGCAGAAAATCAAAGTGTAAAATTACACAACACTAAATTAAGTACGGTGTCAAATGACAAATCTCTAATTTTAGCAAAAGCAGAAATAGCTAAAGATAATTCATTTGGTCAAGCAAGTAATTTTGAATCAAGTTTAAATGGTGGAAAAGGCTATGCTTCAAAAAATGCTGTATTTGAATTATCAGGAGAAAAATCAGAAGCAATAGCTGCTAATAATGGTTGGTTAATAGAAACACAAGGAGTTGATAAAAATACTGTATCATCATTAACAGCAACAATTAAAGATAAAGCTAGTATTTATGGAATGGTAAATAAGGCTTTTGGTAGAGGTTTTGATGCTAGATTAGATATGAATTTAGAAAGTGGTTCTAAATGGGTGTTAAAAAATAAAGGAGATGTTAATGAATCAACTTTTAATAATTTAAATATTAGGGAAAATTCTATACTAGATGCTTCTCAATTTAATTTGAATGCTGGAGATTATAGTAATGTTCCTATTCCTAAAAATTTAACAGAAAATTTTGAAAATGCAAAGAAAAAAATTGAAAGATTAAAGCGTTATAATTTACCTCCAACACCAGAAAATTTAGAAACAATGAGACAAGCTGAGGAAGCAAAAGAAAAAGCAGAAGAAGCTATAAAAGAATATAAAAAGAACAATCAAGATCCGAAAGCTGTTGCAAGTTCACGTTCTGAATTTGTGTTAAATTCATCATCTTTAGATGATAAATCAAAAATAACAAATTCAGGAACGATTACTTTAGATAATGGTAAGTATCACGATAAATTAACATTAAAAGGAAAATATAGTAGTACTTCAGGAAAGTTATTGGTTAATACATTATGGAATGA
>NZ_LOHY01000100.1 GCF_001559795.1 Pseudostreptobacillus hongkongensis
TTCTTTAATTTCTAATTTTCTACTCTTTTTTTATAGTTAGAGCTATTTTTTATTGCAACAGCCCCTTTAGAATAACATGACTCTCAAACCGCGTTGCTGCATTTTATTGTTTTTGAGTTGTTTGATATTGCACATTAACAAGGTAAACTAAAATATCAAATGCAACATTGTATGAATGTTCACCAAGCAAGAAAAATAAATCAAAACAATAAATTGTATAAACGATATATTGTAGTATTTTTTTACAAAATATGATAAAATATAGAAAAAATGAGAGTTTTTGCAACTTTCATTTTTTTGATTTTAAACATCAAATGCAACATCATAATTCAAAAAACAAATGCAACATTTGAAAGGAAAATTATGAAAAAAAA
>NZ_LOHY01000101.1 GCF_001559795.1 Pseudostreptobacillus hongkongensis
TGTATATTAAAAAAACAAATGCAACACGCATTAAAATATTTTTCTAAAATTCAAATATCAAATGCAACATCATTTATATTTTTTTATTATCTGTATATGATATAATATATTATCTGATTCTAGTTAGCTTAACTAGTTCAGGGTGTACAGCCTTTAATGATAATTTATTAAATACAGTTACAGAATATTGTTTAATAAACATTTCATTAGGGCTTTTTTTATATCTAACTTTATACAGACTATTTATATTATTAACCATATCATATATTTCATCTTGAGTAACATCTTCTAAACTTACTCCTTTAGGTACAAATCTTCTTATTAATCTGTGTGAATTTTCTATATGAGATTTTTGACTTGGACTAGCTTTATCACAATAAAATACTTTACATCTTTTAGTACCACTATTAATACTTTTTTCAAGAAGCTCTCTTTTTAAAAATTCACTACCTCTATCTGTAAGTATTATATTAAATATCTTTTTAAATTTATTAGTTCCTATTTTCTTTTCTATATTATTTAAAACTCCTATAACTTCTTGTGGATATTTACTTTTTAATTTATATGCTAATAGAAATTGTATACTAGGAATGAATAACGTTAGTATATATCCACTATTTCCAATAGGTCCACATATTAAGTCCATTTCTACTATATTATGATGGGGATTTAAATCAATATGCTCTTTAAAGTCTAAATATTCTCTACCTTTTAGATAATCTTTTTTGTACTTATACTCTACCTTTTCTTTAATAACTTTATTTAAATACTTTCTTTTCTTCCTTTTATCTAATTTAATTAAAATACCCTTTTCTATGTAATTATATATTGTTTGTCCTGTTATATGATCTTCTGAGTATTTATTTTTTATTATATTTTCTATATGAGGTATTGTTTGGTTTTTATTTAAAAGATCTTGTATATCATTTATTATATTTTCTTTACACTTTAATTTTTTATTTTCTTTTTTCCTATTTTTATTTAATCTAGAAGCTGTTTGTGGTTCATATACTATGTAATGTTTAGTACAGGTATTAGAATTAAAATTAGGACAAGAATTACATACATAAGGAGCTTTTTTTGTTAATTCACAATAATTATTTAATAACACCTCTTTTTCACTTGGGAAAGATAGTGACTTTTTATTAAATATTACCTTTCTATTTCTAAATACTTCTCTTGATATTGTGCTTCTATTTCTATTTAATTCATTTGCTATTTGATTAAAAGTTTTAAAATTTTTTAATCCCATTAATATTTCATTTCTTTCAAAATCATCTAAATTTTTTTTCATAATTTTCCTTTCAAATGTTGCATTTGTTTTTTGAATTATGATGTTGCATTTGATGTTTAAAATCAAAAAATTGAAAGTTGCAAAAACTTTCATTTTTTCTATTTTTTAT
>NZ_LOHY01000102.1 GCF_001559795.1 Pseudostreptobacillus hongkongensis
AGTAGAGTGGAAGAAGTTGGAGGATGTTTGTGATTATGAACAGCCTAATAAGTATATAGTTTCTTCAAACCTGTATAAAGAAGAATATGATATACCAGTATTAACTGCTGGAAAAACATTTATTTTAGGTTATACTAATGAAGAAAAAGGAATATATAAAGCAAGTAAAAATTCAGTAATAATATTTGATGATTTTACAACAGATAATAAATGGGTTGATTTTGATTTTAAGGTAAAATCATCTGCAATGAAGATAATAAGTTCTAAAAATGTAAATCAAGTACTATTGAAGTATGTTTATTACTGGTTAAATACAATACCTAAGAATAATATAGTGGAAGAACATAAAAGACAATGGATATCAAATTATGCTAATAAAATAATTCCAATTCCCCCATTAGATATACAAGAAGAGATTGTAAGGGTATTAGACAAGTTCACAGACCACACTAAAGAGCTAACTAAAGAGCTAACTAAAGAGCTAACGCTAAGAAAAAAAGAATATAATTATTATAGAGATTATTTACTTGAATTTAAGAATATAGATAATTTAGGTATTGAAGTTAAGAGAGTTAAATTGTCTGATATAGCTATATCTATGTTTAGAGGTAATGGTATAAAAAAAGATGAAGTAGATATAAATGGAGATATAGCTTGTGTTAGATATGGAGAAATATATACAATATATAATACATATTTTGAAAAGTGTATATCAAGAACTAATTTATCAAATATTTTAAATCCTAAATATATAGAAAAGGGAGATTTACTTTTTGCTATAACAGGAGAAAGTATAGAAGATATTGCTAAAACAACAGTATATTTAGGAGAAGAAAAGGCTTTAGTAGGTGGAGATATATTAGTTTTAAGACATAAACAAAATCCTAAATATTTGTCTTATGCACTATCTACACAAGATGCAATAAAACAAAAGATGAAAGGAAAGGTAAAAAGTAAGGTAGTACATACAAATGCAGAAGATATTGGAAATATAGAGATATTTTTACCAACACTTGAAATACAAGAAAGAATAGTAAATGTATTAGATAATTTTGAAAAGATATGCAATGATTTAAATATAGGATTACCAAAAGAAATAGAATTAAGACAAAAAGAATATGAATATTATAGAGAATATATCTTGACAAACATAGGAAATAGAATTACGCTAGAAGACAAGACAAGACAAGACAATATAATATAATCAAAATTTACCAATATATCTATGGAAGCGTTATTGTTGAGGGGGATAATGTAATTAAGGTGTATAATAATGGGGTAAATTTTGATTCAAAAAATAATAAATATTATTCAATTGAATATAAAAAATTAGGAGATATTTGTGATTATGAACAACCTAATAAGTATATAGTTTCTTCAAAAATTTATAAAGAAGAATATAATATTCCTGTATTAACTGCTGGAAAAACATTTATTTTAGGTTATTCTAATGAAGAAAAAGGAATATATGAAGCAAGTAAAAATTCAGTAATAATATTTGATGATTTTACAACAGATAATAAATGGGTTGATTTTGATTTTAAGGTAAAATCATCTGCAATGAAGATAATAACTTCTAAAAATATAAATCAAGTATTATTGAAGTATGTTTATTACTGGTTAAATACAATACCTAAGAATAATATAGTGGAAGAACATAAAAGACAATGGATATCAAATTATGCAAATAAAATAATCCCAATTCCACCAATTGAAATTCAACAAAAAATAGTATCAAAACTAGATAAATTAGAAACTATTATAAATTCAATTAATTGTGGACTGCCTAAAGAAATAGAATTAAGAACTAAACAATATGAATATTATAGAGAACAATTATTAACATTTGATAAATGAAAGGAGTTTTATGTCTGAGGAAATTTTGAAATATAATTCACCAATATTAGAAAGTAATTTTGGTATAATATTATCTGAATATGAAAAAATTAGAGAAGTTAATGAAGGCTATCAAACTGAAAAAGAAATGGAAGATAAACTTGTATCTGATCTTGTGGCTTTAGGTTATGAATACATTACTATTAAAAATATGAATGATTTATACTTAAATTTGAGAAAACAGATAGAAAGATTAAATAAAGTAGTATTTTCAGATTATGAATGGCAAAGATTACTTGACGAGTATATTAATGCACCTAATGATACTAAAAAAGAAAAGAAAGTATATCAACAGCTATTATAATAACCTTCTTAATAAGTGGAACAATGGCAATGGCAAGTTTACCACAAGTAAATGATAGAAGTGCAAAGAGATTTAATATAGCAACAGGATATGCAACATATGGAGGGATACATTCATTTGCAGTAGGACTAGGATATTAATTTATTGATAAAGATGAAGTAAATGAAATTGATGATCTTAAAAATCTAGTTATAAATCAACAAAAACAAATAGAACAATTAATTAAAGATTTAAATGAATTAAAGAAAAAATAATAATTAAAAAATGAGAATGCTCAAAAAACATTCTCATTTTTGATATATTTAAAAAATTTAATTTAAATTTGAAGATCCTAAGAATGAAGAACCATTGAAGTTTGATGAACCATTAAAATTAAGATTATTTCTATAATTTATAGATTTTTCATTATCAGTTAATACATCATCATCTAAAACTTCTTGTTTGAAACCTAAATACTCATTTATGTTATCTTTATTTAAAGTTTTAAAGTCTATGCTTATATTACCAAATTCATTCATTTTTGCTTCAGCTACACCCCATTTAACATCGAAGTTATCAGATGGTATAGGGCTTGGAACATTTGCTGAATTTGAATATGCAAGTTCTATAAAATTATCATATATATCTAGGAATCCTAATATCACAATGTAATCATGATTAGGATCAATATTATTTATATACATACTACCATTTCTAGAATAAGTGAATATTTTTAATTTTTCACTACCATCAATATCTTTTAGTATAATTAATGGGTTTTCTGAAACTAATTGGTGATTATTTTTAATGTCATTAAAAGTATCCTCACGTACTTCCCAGTATGTGAATAAAGTATTTGTATTTTTAGGTATTAAAACTATTTCATTTTTAAAATAATTTGAAGGAAGAGTTTTTTTATTAAAGAATCTTTCTTCTCTTTCAGCTATTAAATCATATTTAGATTTCTCTACTTCTAATTTATTTGAATCTAAATTTATATTAGAAAATACATAACGTGAAAGATATTTTGGTTTTCTTCTATAAATTTGTTTTAAATTAGTTTGGTTAGGATAATTTCTATAACTTGAATATTTTTCTTTTTTAAATTTAATTATTTCTTTAATTTCATCATTTTCAATTACTACTTTAATTTCTTCGTCTTTTTTTTCATAATCAGTTTTTGTTTCTAAATTTTCATCTTTAATCATAGTATTTGCACCCCTTTTATTCTTTCCTATAAAATATAACACACATATTATTACAATTAGTAGTAAAATAGCCAAAATTATCATCTCCTCTTATTATTTTTAGTATCTATTGCATCAATTAATATATTACCTTCTAAAATTTCCTTGTGGAATGCACTTGCTGCTATCATTGCAGCATTATCCGTACAATATTCTAATTTTGGAAATATTATATCTAGATCTTTGAATTTTTCCTCATTGATTATAGCGTTTCTTAAAGTTTTATTTGCAGAAACGCCTCCAACTATAGAAATAGTTTTAACATCAAATTGATCTTTAGCTTTTATTAATTTATCTTTTACAATATCAATTAATTTATTCTGAAAAGAATGAGCTATATCTGCTTTAATATATTCTTCATTTTTCATTTTTTTCTGGTTTACATAGTTAGTTGCAAAAGTTTTAAGTCCACTAAAACTAAAATTTAAATTATCAATTTTAGGAGTAGGGAATGTTATAGAATTTTTACCACTAAGTGCTAATTTTTCTAATAATGGTCCTCCAGGATATTCTATATCCAATACTCTTGCTACTTTATCATAAGCTTCACCTATTGCATCATCTAATGTTTCACCTATTAATTTAAGTTCTTTATTTTCATTCATATAATAAAGAGAAGTATGGCCTCCTGATGCTACGAGTGTTAGCATAGGTAATTTAGGCTCATTTTCTATAAAAGTAGAAAATATATGTCCATTTATATGATTTACCGGTATAAGTGGTATGTTATTTGCAAAACTTAACCCTTTTGCAAACATAAGTCCAACTAAAAGCGAACCTATTAGACCTGGTGTATGAGTAACTGCTATATATGATATATCTTCTATTTTACAATTTGACTTTTTAAGTGCTAATTCATATACAGAAGAAATATTTTTAATATGTTGCCTTGAAGCAATTTCAGGGACAACTCCACCGTATTCTTTATGTATATCTATTTGACTTGAAACTATATTACTTAAAACTTCTTTACCATCTTTTAATATTGCAACAGAAGTTTCATCACATGAGCTTTCTATAGCTAATATAAGCATAAAATTAACCTCTTTTTTATTTTTATTTTAACAAATTTAATTTAAAAAGTAAAGATAAAAAAACACCCAACGGGTGTCTTTAAAAAGGAGTTATGAAGAAAAAGTTTTTAGCTTTTTCTTTGTTATACAGTTAGTATAACTTAAAAAAATCATTTTGTCAACATATTTTTTTATTCAGTATTAAATTTTAGATTTTTAATAAAACTACCTCTCCATTATTGGGAATTATAGCGGGTTCTGTAAGTGTTTTCCCTATATTTTGCATTATGGAAATTAACGAACCATGGGAAATGACTAGAATATTAGCATTTTCACCATAAATTTGCTTTAATTCATTTATTTTTTTCAAGGCTCTTTTTCTAACAGTATTAACACTTTCAAATCCTTTAAAATATTTTCCTGGATCAAAATTTTCTATATATAGCTTATATTTTCTCCAAAAATCAGCATAATTAGCTTTGATATAATCTATATGTGCTCCTTCAAGTTCACCAAATCCAACTTCTCTAAATTCTTCAAAAGTCAAGTTTTCATCTTCAAGTTCTAATTCATTTAGTATGATTTGTTTAGTTTTTATAGCACGTCCTAGGTCGCTGCTACAAATACAATCAAATTTTATTCCTTTAATTTTTTCTGCGGCTATATATGCTGATTTGTCATCTTCAAGTAAAGGAGTATCACTCCAACCTTGTATACGTCCTTCTAAATTCCAAATAGTTTTTCCGTGTCTCACAAAATATATATTCATTCATTTTCTCCTTATATTTTTTAATTACAATATACCATTATATGAAAAAAATGTAAATAAATATATACTTTTAAAAAAATTACTTTAAAAAAAAGCATATATATGCTAAAATTGTACTGAAAGTCTTAGGAGGAAATTTTTATGGCTAAAGCTAAAAATAATAAAAGCGTAAAAAATAAAGATAATAAAAAAAAAGTAAATATAGCTAAGAAAAATGATTGGGGAGATATTGGATTATTTGCCTTTGGACTTGGGTTATTTTGTTTATTAATAATAAAAGATTATTTGAGTCAAGGTAATATAATTGAAACAACTCTATACTATATAGTTTATACAGTTAGAATAATATTTGGTAATGCAAGTTTTATTTTATCTATTATATTAATGATTAATGGATATATAGGTATAAAGAAAAAAATAAAAAAAACAGTGATTTCAAGAAAAGTAGCAGGTATAATTGCTTTTTCAATGTATTGCTTACTTTTAAGTTTAGAGGAATTAGGACCTATATCTACTAATTTTAGTGAGGCAGTTTCAGATATATTAAGATATGCATTTGAATTTAAAGGGGGAGGACTTGTAGGAGGATTACTTTCTATACCTTTCTATTTATATATTAAAGAATTATGGTTGTTTTTAATAGTGTTATTATTAACAGTAGTATTTTCTATTCTATCTCTTTCAAGAGTTATAAGATTAATATATTTAACAATTTCTAAAACTATAGAATATTATAATAGTGATGAATATGAAAAAAAGAAAAAATTAATAGAAGCAAAAAAAACTTATGAACTTAACAAGCAAAAGGAACTTGAAGCTCAAAGAGAAAAAGAATTCACAGAATATTTTATAAAAATAAAAGAAGATAAACTTGAAAAAGAATTGTATAAAAAAAATGAAAATGAAAGTTCAAGTAATGAAGTAGAATATTATACTGAAAAAGAATTAGATGAAAAAAAGAAATTATGGCAAGATCATTATAACAGAATAGAAGAACTAAAAAAGTATGAAAAAGAAAGATTAGATAGAGAAAAAGAAGAAAAACTTTTAAGAAAAATTGAAAAAGAAAATTTAGAAAATTCTATTATCGAAAATGAAACTAATGATGATAATATAGAAGATTTTCCTGAAATTCATGAATATGATATTCAACCAGAATATAGATATGAACCTAAAGAATTTGATTTAGATGAATATACTAGTGAAGAATATATAGAAGAAAAGTATAGTATTTCAGATAATGTATATATATCACGTAATGAAAATAGTAATAGTGTAAATAGTGATTTTAATAAAGGATTAGTAGAAGATGAACAAAAGTTAGAAGTAGAAAATGAAGATAATTATGTTGAAATGTATAATATAGATACAGAAGATCTTAATAAATCTATAGAAGAGTTATTTAAATATAAATCTATGGATGCTTCTAAAAAAGAAGAAATGAAAAAAGAAATAGCAAGAAATATAAATTTACTTGAAGAGACATTAAAAAATTATGGTGTTAATGCAAAGGTAACAGATTATGCAACAGGTCCAACTATAACAAGATATGAAATAAAAATACCTCAAGATATAAGAGTTAAAAAAGTTACAGATCTTGAAAGTGAACTTAAAATGTATTTAAGAGCTGAAAGTATAAGAATTGAAGCTCCTATTCCAGGTAAAGATGCAATAGGAATAGAAACACCTAATAAGATTAAAGAACCTGTATATTTCTCAAACCTTATACATTCAGAAGAACTAGATAAAGGAATATTACCAGTAATACTTGGTAAAGATATAGTAGGTAAAGAAAGAATAATAGATATAACTAAATTACCACATTTATTAATAGCAGGAACTACAGGATCAGGTAAATCTATAGCTATAAACACTATGATATCATCACTTATAAGTAAAAAAACTGATGAAGAAGTTAAATTTATAATGGTAGATCCTAAAATGGTAGAACTTATGCCATATAACGGTATAGCACATTTATTAACACCAGTTATAACAGATCCTAATATGGCAGCAGTTGCTTTAAAATGGGCTGTAAATGAAATGGAAGATAGATATAAAAAACTTGCCTCTTTAGGATTAAGAAATATAGAAAGCTATAATAGTAAATTTAGCAGAGAAAAAATGTATTATATAGTTATAATAATAGATGAGTTGGCTGATTTAATGATGGTCGCGTCTAATAATGTAGAAACTTCAATTGCAAGAATTGCTCAAAAGGCACGTGCAATAGGTATACATTTAATAGTTGCAACACAAAGACCATCAACTGATGTAATAACAGGAATGATAAAGGCTAATTTACCAAGTAGAATATCATTTGCATTAAGATCAAATGTTGATTCAAGAACTATACTTGATCAACCAGGAGCAGAAAAACTATTAGGTAAAGGAGATATGCTATTCTTAGATAATGGTAAATCAAAACTTGAAAGATTACAAGGAGCCTTTATATCAGATGATGAAGTAATAGATTTAACAGATTTAATAAAATCTAAAAAGAAAGTAATATATAATGATAGTATATTAGTTGAAGATGAAATGGAAGATTCAAGTCGTGATCCTTTATTTGAAAAAGCAGTTGAAATTGCAAGAAATGAAGGAGAAAAAGACAAGAAATTATCAATATCACAACTTCAAAGAGAGCTTAAAGTAGGATATAATAGAGCTGCAAGAATTTGTGATCAACTTAAACAATTTGGAGTTATAAACGAAGATAATGAATATACAAATTCAGAGTTATATTAGAAAGGGTAACGATGTTAAATAATCTTTTGAAAAAAATTAGAAGAAGTATGAAATTAAAAAGAAATACAAAAGACATAGGTATAGATTTAGGTACAGCAAATACTGTATTATATGTTAAAGGTGAAAATATAGTTATAAATGAACCTACATATGTTGCTGTTAATAATAGAAATGATAATTCAATAGAATTTATAGGGAAAAAAGCAAAAGAAATAATGGGTAGAACTCCAGGTTATATGGATGTAATAAGACCTTTAAAAAATGGAGTTATATCTGATTATGAAATAACAGAAAAAATGCTTTCAAAATTTTTAGATAGAATAAAAAAAGGTGAGTTATATAACGATAGAGTTATAATTTGTGTTCCAAGTGGAGTAACTCAAGTTGAAAGACGTGCAGTAGTAGATGCAGTCAAAGATGCAGGTGCAAAAGAAGTATATTTAATAGAAGAACCTGTAGCAGCTGCAATAGGTGCAGGTATAGATATGTTTGAACCTAAAGGTCATTTAATAGTTGATATAGGTGGAGGAACTACTGAGATTGCATTTATAGTTTCGGGAGGAGCTGCAAAAACTCATTCAATTAAGATAGCAGGAGATCAATTAAATAGTGATATAATAGATTATGTTAGAGATAATTTTAATTTAAATATAGGTGAAAAAACTGCAGAAGATTTAAAAATAATAGCAACTAATGAAAAAGATTCAGATGTTTTATATGAAATAAAAGGTGCAGAAGCTGTTACAGGTATACCTAAAGAAATTAGAATATCTGTAAAAGAAGTTAATCAATCTATAGATAAAAGTATTAATCAAATTATATATGAAATTGATAAAGTTATTGAAGAAATAACACCTGAAATAGCAGCTGATATTTATGAAACTGGTATATTTTTATCAGGTGGAGGAGCAAGTATAATATCTCTTAAAGAAAAAATAGAAGAGAAATTTAAACTTAAAGTTACTGTTTCAAATGAACCTATATATGCTGTTATTAATGGTATAGCTAATGTATTTCAAGAATTTAATAAATATAAAAATATATTGATATCAACACATAATGATTATTAAGGTGATATAGTGAAAGGTGATATAGAAGCCATATTATTTCTTTCAAAAGAACCTATAAATCTTAAAGATCTATCAAGTTTTTTTAAAGTTGATATGGAAAGAATTAAAGAAATTTCAAAAGAATTAGTTGATGATTATTCTGAACGGGGAATAAATGTTATAATAGAAAATGAGACTATATTTTTAAAAACAAATCCTATTAAAGGAGAAGTTATTAAAAACTATTATACTCCGGAGTTAAAATTAAGAAAACTTTCAAAATCTTCTTTTGAAGTATTAGCTATAATAGCCTATAAGGGGCCTATAACAAAAGCTGAAATAGAAGAAATTAGAAGTTCTGGAGCAGATCACATTATACCTATTTTAATGGAAAAAAAATTAATTCAAATAACTGGGAAGAAAAAAGCTCTGGGTAATCCTAATTTATATGAAGTAACTGATGATTTTTATGCTTATTTAGGTATAAAAAATAAGGAAGAATTATATGAATTTGATAAAAGTAAATGGTTAGTTACAGGAAAGGATGAAAATGAGAATAAATAAATATATAGCAGAATCAGGTTTTTGTTCAAGAAGAAAAGCTGATGAGCTTATAATGGATGGAAGAGTTACTATAAATAAAAATATAGCTATAATAGGTAGTGAAGTTGAAGATGGAGATATAGTTAGAGTAGATGGAGAAAAATTAACTGTAAAAAAAGATTATGAATACTATATCTTAAATAAACCTAAAAGAGTTTTATGTTCAAATGAAGATAGACAAAAAAGAACTTTAGCAGTAGATTTAATTAAGTCTAAAAAAAGATTATTTACTTATGGTAGACTTGATTATATGACAGAAGGTTTAATAATAATAAGTAATGACGGTGATATATATAATAATGTTATGCATCCTAAGAAAAAGTTATATAAAAGTTATGTAGCTAAAATAGATAAGGAAATAACAGAAGACCATATTGAAGCTCTTAAGCATGGTGTTGTTATAGATGGAGTTAGAACTTTACCTGCTAAGGTTAAAATAATAGCAAAAAAAGAAATTAGAATTGCTATTCATGAAGGAAGAAACAGACAAATAAGAAAGATGTTTGAAACTTTAGGTTATACTGTTAAAAATTTAAGAAGAGTAAAAGTAGGAGAACTGTCTCTTAAAGGACTTGAAGTTGGACAATATAGAAAAATGTCTGAAGATGAAATTAGGTATTTAAAAAGCTTGTAATCAAGCATATTAAATATAGAAATAAAAAAAGGAGTGTTGTTTATGTTTTTAGCTAATCCGCGTGAAGTAGGACTTTACATGCAAAGAAGAAGGAGAGACCTTAATATTACTCAAGATCAAATGGCAGAAATCTTGGGGTATGAAAAAAATACGATTTCAAGGTGGGAAAATGGTAAAGTCACAAAAATTAAAAAAGCAACTCTGCTTAAAATAGCAGAAATACTAAAAGTTGACCTTATGGATATATTAACGGCTAAATGGGAAACTTTGATAGGAGAGTAATGAAAGAAATAAGTTTACAACAAGTTATCTATTTAATTTCAAGTATAACTACAGAGATTAACAGAGAAAAGAATAAATTAGAAAATACAGCTGGAATTCCTTTAAAAGTTAATGGTAAAAATGTTGTAGATTCAGAAAAAGCTAATGAAATTACTGAAATTTTAGATAAAATTGAATTATTACAAAAAGATTTAGTAACTTTAAAATATAGTCTTGCAAAGCATAATATTGAAACAAGAGTAGGAGATTTAACTCTTACTGAAATGTTAGAAATTGTAAAATTAAAAAGAGCTTATGTATTATCTATTGAATATGCATTAGGTAAATCTAATTTAAAAGTTGAAACAGGAGTAGGTGTAGTTCAGTATGGTTCTTTCAAAGAAAAAGAATTAAAAGAATTGCATGATAATCTTGAAAAAGAAATCTTACAGTTATCTGAAATTATAGATAGTGTAAACTCAAAAACATTAGTCAATGTTGAATTATTAACAAAATAGGGTAATTAACAAGAATTTATTAATTTGGACGAAATTTTTTACGATTTATTATCATTTACGATTTATTTTTATGTTTAAATACAAAATATTAGTACAAGTTAATGATGAGTAGTGATACTAAAAACTTATGGAATGAGTTTTGCCTTTAGATTTCCATAGCACACCTTAGGGTGTGATTTTTATTATTATAAGTTTTCTGATATAACTTTGAATATTCCTTTTGTTGATATATCATATATTTTTTCTGGTTCTTCACAAATATTTAAGGTATAATGTTAATGTTAAATGTATTATTTAAAAAATGAAGTAATACAAAGAGCAGAATTGCAAAGAAAAATATGGAATATAGCTGATGCTTTAAGAGGTTCAGTAGATGGTTGGGATTTTAAACAATATGTATTAGGAACATTGTTTTATAGATTTATTTCAGAAAATATAGTAGAGTTTTTTTATTCAGCAGAACATGAATCAGGAGATTTAGAATTTGATTATGTAAATTTATCAGATGAAGAGGCACTTCAAGATTTTAAACCAGGAACAGTAGAAGACAAAGGATTTTTTATACTTCCAAGTCAACTATTTCAAAATGTAGTAAAGAATGCTAAAAATAATCCAAATTTGAATACAGATCTTGCAAATATATTTAGAAGTATA
>NZ_LOHY01000103.1 GCF_001559795.1 Pseudostreptobacillus hongkongensis
AAAAAATACTGAAAAACACTAGACTTTTACCTTTTTTTGTGATATACTAACTAAGTTGACTAGGAAAACTAGTTCTTAATTATAGGTCAACATTCTTTTTGTGTGCATTTATTTTAGATGTGCACACGAGGAAGAGTGTGTAAAGAAAAATATTAGAAAATGGAGGTTAGAAATGCCTATTAAGAAATTAAAACCGATTACTAGTGGGACACGTCATATGTCTATATTAGTAAACACAGAGTTAGACAAAGTTAGACCTGAAAAAACATTAGTTGAACCATTATCATCATCTTATGGTATAGACAACTATGGACATAGAACAGGAAGAAACAGACACAAAGGTCACAAGAGATTATACAGAGTAATTGATTGGAAAAGAAACAAATTAGGAATACCTGCAAAAGTTGCAAGTATAGAATATGATCCTAATAGAACAGCAAACATTGCTTTATTACATTATGTAGATGGAGAAAAAAGATATATCTTAGCTCCAAATGGTTTAAAGAAAGGTGATACAGTATTAGCTGGAGAGACAGCTGATATCAAACCAGGAAATGCTTTAAAATTAAAAGATTTACCAGTAGGGACTTTAATTCACAATGTAGAATTAATACCTGGTAAAGGTGGACAATTAGCAAGATCTGCTGGAACTGCAGCAAGACTTGTAGCTAAAGAAGGAACTTACTGCCACGTTGAATTACCTTCAGGAGAATTAAGATTAATTCACAAAGAATGTTTTGCAACAGTTGGAGTAGTAGGAAATTCTGAACACTCATTAGTTTCTTTAGGAAAAGCTGGAAGAAATAGACACTTAGGAAGAAAACCTCACGTAAGAGGATCAGTAATGAACCCTGTGGATCACCCACACGGAGGAGGGGAAGGAAGATCTCCTATAGGAAGAAAAGCACCAGTTACTCCTTGGGGTAAACCTGCTTTAGGTAAGAAAACTAGAGGTAAGAAAAATAGCGATAAGTTCATAGTAAGAAAGAGAAAAAAATAAGATAATAAAGTAAGGAGGAAAAATGGCTCGTTCATTAAAAAAAGGACCTTTTGCTGATCATTACTTATTTAAAAAAGTAGAAGCTCAAGGGACAAACAAAGCGGTTATTAAAACTTGGTCAAGAAGATCAACAATATTTCCACAATTTATAGGATATACATTTGCAGTATATAACGGTAAAAAACATATACCTGTATATGTAACAGAAGAAATGGTAGGACATAAATTAGGAGAATTTGCTCCAACAAGAACATACCATGGACATGGTAAAGATAAAAAGAAATAAAAACTAGATAAATATATAGTTTAATTGAAAGGAGAAAACGAATGCCAGCAGTAGCTAAATTACGTTATCAAAGATTAAGCCCTCAAAAAGCAAGATTAGTTGCAGATTTAGTAAGAGGTAAGAATGCATTAGAAGCATTAAACATTTTAAGATTTACAAATAAAAAAGCAGCTCCTTTAATAGAAAAAACTTTAAGATCAGCAATTGCAAATGCTGAACACAATTTAGGATTAAATTCAGAAACTTTATATGTTTCAAAAGTTTTAATCGATAAAGGACCAGTATTAAAGAGAATGAACCCAAGAGCAATGGGAAGAGCAGACATAATAAGAAAGCCACTTGCACATATAACTGTTGAAGTGGATGCTAAATAATTAGAAACAAGGAGGTAGTTCTGTGGGACAAAAAGTAGATCCTAGGGGTATGAGAATCGGAATCGTAAAAACATGGGATTCAAAATGGTTCGCTAAAAAAGGAAAAGAATATTTAAACAATTTTCACGAAGATTTAAAAATAAGAGAATATATTAAGAAAAACTACTACCAAGCAGGAATTTCTTCAATTGCTATTGAAAGAGTTTCAGACAGAGAGTTAACAGTGATAATTTCAACTGGTAAAGCTGCTGTATTAATAGGTAGAAAAGGTGCTGAAATAACAGCGTTAAAAGGACAATTAGAAAAAATGACAGGGAAAAAAGTTTTTGTTAAAGCTTTAGAAATTAAAAACCCTAATAAAGATGCACAATTAGTTGCAGAAAGTATTGCAACAGCAATAGAAAAACGTGTTGCTTATAAGAGAGCAGTACAACAAGCTATTCAAAGAGCAGAAAAAGCTGGAGTATTAGGAATTAAAGTAATGACTTCAGGAAGATTAAATGGAGCAGAAATAGCTAGAAGTGAATGGACATTATCAGGAAGAGTACCATTACACACTTTAAGAGCAGATGTTGATTATGCAACAGCAACAGCTCATACAACTTACGGAGCTTTAGGGATCAAAGTATGGATCTTTAATGGTGAAGTTTTACCTAGTAAGAAGGAAGGGGGAGACCAATAGTGTTAATACCTAAGAGAACTAAGTATAGAAAACAATTTAGAGGAAGCATGGGTGGAATTGCAACTAAAGGGAACTACGTAGCATTCGGTGATTTCGGATTAGCTGCTAAAGAATTTGGTTGGATTACATCAAGACAAATAGAAGCATGTAGGGTTACAATAAATAGAACATTTAAGAGAGAAGGAAAAATCTGGATCAGAATTTTCCCAGACAAACCTTATACTAAGAGACCTGAAGGAACAAGAATGGGTAAAGGTAAAGGTAATGCTGAAGGTTGGGTAGCAGTAGTTAAAAAAGGAAAAGTAATGTTTGAAGTTGGTGGAGTATCAGAAGAGAAAGCCAAAGAAGCATTAAGAAAAGCTGGACACAAACTACCTATCAAAGTTAAATTCATAAGAAGAGAAGAAGTAGGTGGTGATAAGTAATGACAGTTAAAGAAGTTAGAGATTTAGATTTAAATCAATTAGAATCACAAGTAAAAGAATTAAAACATGAATTGTTTAATTTAAAGCTACAAAAAACTCTTGGACAATTACAAAACACAGCTCAAATTAAAAAAGTAAGAAGAGATATAGCTAGAATGAAAACAATTTTAACAGAAAAAACTGGAAAGTAGGAGGATTCTCAAGTGGAAAGAAATGAAAGAAAAGTCAGAGAAGGAATCGTAGTTTCTGATAAAATGGATAAAACAGTAGTAGTTGTTGAAAATACAATGAAACTTCATAAATTATATAAGAAGAGAGTTAAAACTTCTAAGAGATATAAAGCACATGATGAGCAAAATGAGTGCCGTATCGGAGATAAAGTAAGAATAATGGAAACAAGACCTTTAAGTAAAGATAAAACTTGGAGAGTAGTTGAAATATTAGAAAGAGCAAAATAGTTTAATATATATGATTTATTAAATGGGAGGAGGAACTATTAAATGGTTCAACAACAAAGTATACTTAATGTTGCTGATAATACAGGAGCTAAAAAGATCATGGTTATCAGAGTATTAGGTGGATCAAAAAGAAAATTCGGAAGAATAGGTGACGTTGTTGTAGCATCTGTTAAAGAAGCTATACCTAATGGAAATGTAAAAAAAGGTGACGTTGTAAAAGCAGTTATAGTAAGAACTAAAAAAGAAACAAGAAGATTAGACGGTTCATATATAAAATTTGATGATAATGCAGGGGTTATCTTAAACCAAGCATTAGAAATGAAAGGGACAAGAATTTTTGGACCAGTTGCAAGAGAATTAAGAGCTAAGAACTTTATGAAAATAGTTTCATTAGCACCAGAAGTACTTTAGGAAGGAGGAATTTTTCGTGATTAAATCTAAAATAAAATCAGTTCCTAAAAAATTACACGTTAAAACTGGAGATACAGTAGTAGTAATTAGTGGAAGAAGTAGCAATGATAAAAGAAGTGATAAATCATCTCAAATGGGAGATAAAGGAAAAATAGGAAAAGTTTTAAAAGTCTTTCCTAAATTAGGGAAAATAGTTGTTGAAGGTGTTAATGTTAAGAAAAAACATTTAAAACCAACTCAAATGAACACACAAGGTGAGATTGTTGAAAGAGAAGTACCTATTTTCTCATCTAAAGTAATGTTATGGGATGAAAGTGTTAAATCTGCTACAAGAGTTAGATATGAAGTTAAAGACGGTAAAAAAGTAAGAATATCAGTTAAATCTGGTAAAGAAATATAAGATAGGGAAGGAGGATACCTAAATGTCTGAAAAATATATGCCTAGATTACAAAAAGCATACAAAGAAGTAATGGTATCAGCATTAATGAAAGAATTAGGACTTTCAAACATCATGGAAGTACCAAAATTAGATAAAATTATAGTAAATATGGGACTAGGAGATGCAGTTAGCAATCCTAAATTAATAGATGTAGCTGTTAAAGAATTGGCACAAATCACAGGACAAAAACCAGTTGCAAGAAAAGCTAGAAAATCTGAAGCTGGGTTTAAATTAAGAGAAGGTCAATTAATAGGAGCTAAAGTAACTTTAAGAAAAGAAAAAATGTATGAATTCTTAGATAGATTAGTAAGCGTTACTTTACCAAGAGTAAGAGACTTTGAAGGAGTTTCTAACAAAGGATTTGATGGAAGAGGTAACTATACTTTAGGGTTAAAAGAACAAATAATCTTCCCTGAAATAGAAATTGATAAAGTTGATAAAGTTTTAGGAATGGGAATTACATTCGTAACAACTGCTAAGAATGATGAAGAAGGAAGAGCATTATTAAAAGCATTTGGAATGCCTTTTGCTAAATAATAAGGAGGTGCAAAGAATTAATGGCTAAAAAAGCAATGGTTCAAAAGAACTTAAAAGTAGCAAAAACAATAGATAAATATGCTGAAAAAAGAGCAGAATTAAAAGAAAGAGCTAGAAAAGGTGATAGAGAAGCTATATTAGAATTATCTAAATTACCTAGAAACGCATCACCTACTAGATTAAGAAATAGATGCCAAGTTAATGGTAGACCAAGAGGATACATGAGAGAATTTGGAATATCTAGAGTAATGTTTAGACAATTAGCAGGTGAAGGATTAATACCTGGAGTTAAAAAATCAAGTTGGTAATTTTGAGAGGAGGACAAAAATGCATTTAACAGATCCTATTGCAGATATGTTAACAAGAATTAGAAATGCTAATATTGCAAAACATACAAGCGTTGCAATTCCATTTTCTAAAATAAAAGAAAGTATCGCAAATATATTAAAAAATGAAGGATATATATCAGAATACGAAATAAAAGAAGAAGGAACTAAAAAAGATATAGTAGTTACTTTAAAAACTGTTGATGGTGAAGCAGTTATTAAAGGATTAAAAAGAATTTCTAAACCTGGTAGAAGAGTGTATAGCTCAGTTGAAAACTTACCTAAAGTTTTAGGAGGTTTAGGAATTGCTATCGTTACTACACCTAAAGGTGTTTTAACTGATAAAGAATGCAGAAAGCAAAGTGTTGGTGGAGAAGTTCTTTGCTACGTTTGGTAGTAAGAGCTTTTAACACTTATGGAAATTTACGCACATAAGGAGGAAGAAAATGTCAAGAGTAGGTAAAAAACCTATAACTATACCAAGTGGTGTAGAAATTACAAACGTTGGTAATGTATATACAGTTAAAGGTCCAAAAGGAACTTTATTAAGAGAATTATCTCCTGAAATTAAAGTAAACATTGAAAACAATGAAATAACTTTTGAAAGACCAAATGATTTACCAAACATAAGAGCATTACACGGAACAACTAGAGCAAATGTTAACAACATGGTAGTTGGTGTAAGTTCAGGATTTAGTATTAAATTAGAATTAGTAGGGGTTGGATACAGAGTATCAGCAAATGGTAAAGGATTAACTTTAGCATTAGGATATTCACATCCAGTAGAAATTGCTCCAATAGAAGGAATTAATTTCGTAGTTGAAGGAAATACAAAAATAACAGTAGAAGGAATTGACAAACAATTAGTTGGTCAAGTTGCTTCAGATATAAGAGCTAAGAGAGCACCAGAACCTTATAAAGGTAAAGGGGTTAAATATGCTGATGAGAAGATAAGAAGAAAAGAAGGTAAGAAAGGATAGGAGGTAGTTTTTAAATGATTAAAAAAGTAGACAGAAATTTAGCTAGAGTAAGAAAACATAAAAGTATAAGATCTAAAATCAGTGGAACTGCTGAAAGACCAAGACTTACTGTATTTAGAAGCTTAAACAACATCTTCACTCAAATCATAGATGATACAACAGGAAAAACTTTAGTTTCTGCTTCAACTATTGAAAAAGGAAATAAAGTAGAAAATGGTTCTAACTTAGAAGCTGCAAAATTAATTGGTACAAGAATAGCTGAAAAAGCTAAAGCAGCAGGAATCACAAAAGTTGTATTCGATAGAAGTGGATACATCTACACAGGACGTGTAAAAGCATTAGCAGATGCTGCAAGAGAAGCAGGATTAGAATTCTAATAGGATAGGAGGATTTATTTTGGCAAGAGAAGTTAAAAATAACGAATACAAAGAAAAACTTTTAAGAATTAGTAGAGTTTCTAAAACTGTTAAAGGGGGAAGAAGAATTTCATTCTCAGTCCTTGCAGCAGTTGGAGACGAAAACGGAAAAGTTGGAATAGGATTAGGTAAAGCAAATGGAGTACCTGAAGCTATAAGAAAAGCTATTGCAGGTGCTAAGAAAAACATGATAAACGTTTCATTAAAAGGTGGAACTTTACCACATGAACAATTAGGTAAATTTAATGCAACAACAGTTTTATTAAAACCAGCATCAAAAGGGACTGGGGTTATAGCTGGGTCTGCAACAAGAGAAATCTTAGAATTAGTTGGTGTAACTGACGTATTAACTAAGATCAGAGGATCTAAAAATAAAGATAATGTTGCAAGAGCTACATTAGATGGATTAAAGAAATTAAGATCTATTGAACAAGTTGCTAAACTTAGAGGTAAAACTGTAGAAGAAATAATAGGATAGGCTAGGAGGAAAGATTAATGACTAAAGTAAATATAACACTTGTAAAAGGAATTAATGGAAGAAAACCTAACCATATCGCAACAATTAAATCTTTAGGTTTAAGAAAAATCGGTCAAACAGTTGAACACAACTTGACTGCAGATATAGAAGGTAAAATTAAATTAGTTTCTTATTTAGTTAAAGTAGAGGAGGTTTAAATCAATGAATCTTAATGAATTAAGACCTGCCGAAGGATCAAAAAGATCAAGAAGAAGAATCGGTAGAGGACACGGATCTGGTTGGGGAAAAACAGCTGGTAAAGGTCACAACGGACAAAAACAAAGATCAGGAACTTATGTATCAGCTGCATTTGAAGGTGGACAAATGCCTTTAATCAGAAGAGTGCCTAAGAGAGGATTCTCAAATTCTGAATTTAAAAAAGATATGTTAGTAATCAATTTAAAAGATATAGTTGATAAATTCAACGCTAATGAAGAAGTAACACTTGAAACTTTAATACAAGCAGGAGTTGTTAAGAATGCTAAATTCATTACAACATCTGAAGGAGAAAGAATTTACACTTCATTATTAAAAATAGTTGGAAATTATGAATTAGAAAAAGCTTTAAAAGTTAAAGCACACAAAGTTTCTAAAGGTGCAAAAGAAGCAGTAGAAAAATTTGGTGGATCAGTAGAATTAGTTGAAATCAAATCATTTGCTAATGTTGCAGGAAATGCTAAAGAGGTAGAAGGAGAGTAAGTTTAACTTACTTTTTTCCTATTTACTAAAAATTTATAGAGGTGATAAACTTGACTTTTAGAGAAGCAATAGTTGTAAGATTTAAAGCTCTATTTCAAGTTAGAGAACTTAGAAAAAGAGTATTATTTACATTAGGGTGCTTCTTAGTAGCGAGAGTTGGGGTTCATATTCCAGTTCCTGGGATAAATATGGAGTTATTTAATGGATTTGCACAAGGAAATGTCTTTGCACAGTTTCTTAACCTATTTTCAGGGGGTGCAGTTCAAAGAGCTTCAATATTCTCATTAGGAATCTCTCCTTACATTAACGCCTCTATCGTATTTCAAATTTTAGGAGTTCTATATCCTAGAATAGAAGAAATGCAAAGAGAGGGTGGAAAAGAAGCCGAAAAAATTACACAATGGACAAGATATTTAACTATAATTACTACTATATTCCAATCAGCAGGTATTGCAATATGGTTACAATCAAGTAATTATGTTTTAGATCCAGGTCCAAGATTTATAATTACTACTGTAGTATTAATAACAGGAGGTACAGCATTTCTAATGTGGCTTTCTGAAAGAATTTCTATTAAGGGATTAGGAAATGGAACATCTATGTTAATTTTCTTAAATATAGTTGCTAATTTACCACAAGTATTAACAGGAACTATATCTCAATTAAAGAATTCAGGAAGAGATTTAACACTTGCATATGCATCAATAATACTATTCCTTGTTATTATTATAGTAATGGTAGTAGTTCAATTAGGAGAAAGAAGAATACCTATAGTTTATGTTGGTAAATCTAGCCGTGGAGTTGGAGAAACAACACAATCTGTAGTAGGTAGAAAAACATATTTACCAGTTAAAATAAATACAGCAGGAGTTATGCCAATAATCTTTGCATCTATGATACTTGCAGTTCCTGCAGCTGTCATACCAGTTGTTAAAGATCCGGCTATGCGTAGCTATTTAAATAATATATTTGGTCAAAAAGGTTGGGCATATTTATTATTATCAGTTATTTTAATTATATTATTCTCATTCTTCTATACAGCTATAGTATTTGATCCAGATAAGATAGCAGATAATTTAAAACAAAGTGGAGGAAGTATTCCGTTAAAGAGAGCTGGAAAAGAAACTTCAGATTTCTTAGAATATGTAGCAACAAGAATAACATTTGGTACAGCAGTATTCTTAGCTATATTAGGTATTTTACCTAATATTTGGTTTGGATATGTGCTAAATATACCTGTAATGCTAGGTGGTACAAGTTTACTAATCTTAGTTGGGGTTGCTGTAGAATTAATACAAAATATTGATTCACATCTTTCAACACAAAAATATAAAGGATTTAATAATGTAAGAAGAAGAGGTAGATAAGCCTCTTCTTTTTATTAGTATATATTTAAGTAAAATAAAAAGCTCAAGAAAATTAATTCTGAGCTTTTTCTATTTCATACTTTTTCTTTATTTTCATATCTTTAATATATACTACTATGAAGTTTAATAATATAAATACAAATAGTATAAGTAATATATATTGTATCAATATTAGTAATATATATGCTAAATATTGTTTAATCTTATTATCATATCCCCTATCAAATATACCAAATCTTTATTTTGAATCATAATATAGAGTAACTATCTCCAACCCATAGAGAAATAGAAATGAAGTAAGCTGCAAATACAATTCGATAAACTTCTACATCATCAATATTGATAATTTTTAAATTTACTGAATCACTAACAGATTTACTTACTTTTGTATCAGCGACTGATAAACTCTTATTTAATTTAATAGAACCTTGATATATTTTATTTGTTCCATCTAGTATTTTTTTAGAATTTTCACTTAATTTTTTGAATCAAAATTTACCCCATCATTATACACTTTAATTTCATTATCTCCCTCAACAATAACACTTCCATAGATATATTGGTAAATTTTGATTATATTATATTGTCTTGTCTTCTAGCGTAATTCGATTCCCTATATTTGTCAAGATATATTCTCTATAATATTCATATTCTTTTTGTCTTAATTCTATTTCTTTGGGTAATCCTATATTTAAGTCATTGCATATCTTTTCAAAATTATCTAATACATTTACTATTCTTTCTTGTATTTCTAGTGTCGGTAAGAAAAAATTATATTTTAATATTCTTTCTTTATCTCCTCTTGGCATTTTACCAGATTTGATGTTATTTTTTACATAATTGAAAAAATTATCATCTGATAAAACAAAATATAAATATTTCATGTTTATTTTATCAGAATTTTTCTTTAATACTAAAACATCTCCATTAGTCCCACCTTCTTTATCTGCTAACCAAATTTTTTTTAAATATGGTCTTATATTTCCTATCAAAATATCACCTTCAGCGTATTTAGTCCACTTACCTTTATCTGGAACATTAGATGATGGAATAACACCTTTACAATTTTGCAACATATTTTCAATACTAATATAATTATATAAATTAAGTAATGAACTTTCTATTTTTTCATTAGAATACAAACAAACATCAAGTAATTCTACTTTCTTAACTTCAACACCTAATTTATCTATATTATTAAATTCAAGTAGATAATCTCTATAATAATTATATTCTTTTTTTCTTAGCGTTAGCTCTTTAGTTAGCTCTTTAGTGTGCTCTGTGAACTTATCTAACACCCTCACAATTTCTTCTTGTATATCTAATGGGGGGATTGGAATTTCAAAATTACTTATTATTGGTAATGTTATATATGGAATTGAAGCTTTAAGTGATTTATTTAAAATATAATCTTTAAAACTATTTTTTAAAAAATACATTAAATACTTCATATTCACATTTTTTATATTATTCATTAAAACATATGTTCTTTGATAAGCATTAAATTTCCCTATATAATAATTAATATGACCTAATTTACTTCCATTACCAGAAATTAATATTGCTTCTCCATCAAAAGCAAAATTATTAATTTTATAAGAAATCTCATCACAAGTAAAAAAAGGATATTTACCATTTTCAACTTTCATATTAGAATTCAATTTACCTGTTTGTATATTTACTACATCCCCCAACTTCTTCCACTCTACTTCTCTTCCATTTAATAACTTTTCTAAGTATTTAATCATAATTCCTCTTTTTCTATAGTTTCTACTATATCCTCTATTTCTTTTCTTAATAC
>NZ_LOHY01000104.1 GCF_001559795.1 Pseudostreptobacillus hongkongensis
TGACTTTTTATTAAATATTACCTTTCTATTTCTAAATACTTCTCTTGATATTGTGCTTCTATTTCTATTTAATTCATTTGCTATTTGATTAAAAGTTTTAAAATTTTTTAATCCCATTAATATTTCATTTCTTTCAAAATCATCTAAATTTTTTTTCATAATTTTCCTTTCAAATGTTGCATTTGTTTTTTGAATTATGATGTTGCATTTGATGTTTAAAATCAAAAAAATGAAAGTTGCAAAAACTCTCATTTTTTCTATATTTTATCATATTTTGTAAAAAAATACTAC
>NZ_LOHY01000105.1 GCF_001559795.1 Pseudostreptobacillus hongkongensis
TGACTTTTTATTAAATATTATCTTTCTATTTCTAAATACTTCTCTTGATATTGTGCTTCTATTTCTATTTAATTCATTTGCTATTTGATTAAAAGTTTTAAAATTTTTTAATCCAATTAATATTTCATTTCTTTCAAAATCATCTAAATTTTTTTTCATAATTTTCCTTTCAAATGTTGCATTTGTTTTTTGAATTATGATGTTGCATTTGATGTTTAAAATCAAAAAAATGAAAGTCGCAAAAACTCTCATTTTTTCTATATTTTATCATATTTTGTAAAAAACTGCCACAATATATCGTTTATACAATTTATTGTTTTGATTTATTTTTCTTGCTTGGTGAACATTCATACAATGTTGCATTTGATATTTTAGTTTACC
>NZ_LOHY01000106.1 GCF_001559795.1 Pseudostreptobacillus hongkongensis
TACATTTAAATCTTGAAAAGTTAATAGTTAGAATTTCTTTAGTATCAGGTTCATTAGGAAAATCTTTTAAAGATATTTTATGATTACTACAGATATGCATAGAACTTAAACAATGCTTACATTTTCTTGTGTTGTTTGGTATTTTTTTAAGATGAGTATTTATGTGAATGTTGCACTTGATTTGACAAATTATCCTACAAAAAAGTAGCTCTAATTAGAATAATTTAACATTTATTCTATTGAGCTACTAATTTTATTATCCCTTAAATATTTGTGAAGAACCTTTTTTTTAAAATAAATATTTTTTATCAGATAAAGACTCTGTAGTTATTAGTGGAATAGAACACGAAATAAACATTGATTTATTAGTATGGACTTTAGTATAAATTTAATTAAAAAAACATCAATTAACATGTTGATTTTTATTTGAAATAATGTTAAAATAAATTAGATTTAAATATTAACAAATATAAATAAACTCTATAAGAGAAAGAGTGTTTAGGGTTCCGAAGATATTATCTTGCTGGTCCAAGCAACACTGGTACTTGTAAAAGTATTACACCATAGGGACAAAAGCCCAGGAGGTAGGTTTCACTTAAAAGCCTACTTTTCTGGGCTTTGTTTATTTTGAAATTCAATCTTAGGAGGTACTTTAATTATGTTAAGTTATTTTAAACTTAAAGAACACGGAACAGATTTTAAATCTGAATTTTTAGGAGGATTAACTACATTCCTAACAATGGCATATATTTTAGGAGTTAATGCAAGTATTTTAGGTAGTGCAGGGTTAACACCTGGATCCGTATTTTTTGCAACAGCTATATCATCAGCTGTAGCTACTATTTTTATGGGGATTTATGCAAATGCTCCTATAGCACTTGCACCTGGTATGGGACTTAATGCATTCTTTACATATACGGTTGTACTAGGTTCTGGATATACTCCTGCCGAAGCATTGGCTATGGTATTTGTATCAGGTTTAATATTCCTTATTATTTCTGTTTTAGGTCTTAGAAAGCTAATTGTTGATTCTATTCCTACAAGTTTAAAAAAATCAATTGGAGCTGCTATAGGATTCTTTATAGCATTTATAGGTCTTAATAAATTAGGTATAATTATTGCAAACCAAGCTACTTATGTAACACTTGGATCTTTCAAAAATCCCACAGTATTATTAGGAGTATTCGGATTAATATTAACATTAATACTAATGACGTTAGAAATTAGATCTGCAGCATTTCTTGGATTACTAGCAACAGCTATTTTAGGTATAGTATTAGGATTATTAGGTATTTCTGGTATGCCTACTTTACCTAATGGAATAATTAGTTTATCATTTGACACTTCTAGTGTAGGGCTATTTTTAAGTGGATTAGGAAGTATATTAACTAAACCAGAAAGCATAGTTATAATATTTACTATGTTATTTGTTGATTTTTTTGATACAGCTGGTACTTTAATAGCTGTTATAGATAAAATAAAAGGATTAGTAAAAAGTGAACATCCTGAATTAGAAGTTGATTATAACATAGATAAAATGTTTTATTCTGACGCATTAGGTACTGTAGTTGGAGCTACTTTGGGAACTTCAAATGTAACTAGTTTTGTTGAATCTTCAAGTGGTGTTGCTGCTGGTGGAAGAACTGGATTATCTTCAGTAATTGTTGGAATATTATTTTTACTTTCAACATTATTCTCTCCATTATTATCTGTTGTGGATTCTATTGCTGTAAATGATACACTATTTTTATCTCCAGTTGTTGCACCAACTTTAGTAATAGTTGGAGTTCTAATGGCTACTCAATTATCTAATGTTGATTGGCATGATTTTAGAGCAGCTGCTTCAGGATTTGCAACAATAATAATAATGGTTTTATCTTATTCTATAGCTAATGGTATAGCTGCAGGATTTATAGTTTATGTAATAACAAATATATTTAGCAAAGAAAAGAAAAAATTACCGGCTATTATATGGGTTTTATTCGTGATTTTCTTATTACACTTTGCTTTAGTTTAATAATAAATAATCTATTATAGAGGAGTTAATTACTCCTCTATTTTTAATTCTTCATATAACAATTATTTTTATTTAATTATAACTATTTTAAAAAAAAATTTTATATGGTATTATTAGTTATATAGAATAGAAAGAGGTTAGATTATGATAAACAATAATTTATTAAAAGATGATTTGTATTTAGCTGTTAATGGAGAGTGGTTAAAAACAGCCATTATTCCAGAAGACAGAGCACAAGTAGGAGGTTTTCAAAACTTAGTTATTGACATTGAAAAACTTTTACTAGAAGATTTTAAAAATTTAAAAAATGTAGAAAATCCTGAAATGAAAGAATTTTTAAAATTCTTTAATGAAGCAAGAAATTTTGAAAAAAGAAATAAGGAGGGATATACAGAATTAAAAAAATATATTACTAAAATATCTGAAATTAAAGATTATAATGATTTTTCTGAAATTCTTAAAGAATGGACTTTAAAAGATTTACCACTACCATTTAGTATATTTATTGGCCCTGATATGATGAATGCAAAAATTAATGTATTACATTTAAATAGATCTTCTATTATACTTCCAGATAAAACTTACTATGAAAAAGAAAATGGAAAAACTTTAATTAAATCTTACACTAAGATGTTAGAAAAAATTTTTGAAGAATTAGATTATCACACAAGTGAAATAAAAGAACTTATTGACAAAACTATAGAATTTGATAAAATTATATATCCATATACTAAAACTTCTGTTGAATTAGCTGATTATACTAAATCATATAACCCTAGAAGTATGGAAAATGTAAAAAAATATTCAAATAAAATCAATTTTGAAATATTTATAAATGATATTTTAGAACAAATTCCAGAAAAAATAATCGTAGATGAACCTAACTTCTTTGAAAATTTAGAAAATATTTTAACAGAAAATAATTTAGAATTGTTAAAAGCATGGTTAATATCTAAATTAGTAATTTATCTTAGTAGTTTATTCAAAGATAATTTAAGAATTATTGGTGGTCTATATCAAAGAGAAAAATCAGGTATTAAAGTAGCTGATAGTATAGACAAATACTCATATTATACTTCAACAGCTATGTTTGCTGGTGTTATAAGCGTATATTACGGTAAAAAGTATTTTGGTGAGAAAGCTAAAAATGATGTAGAGTGTATGGTAAAAAATATTATTAATGTTTATAAAAAAAGATTAGAAACAAACACTTGGCTTAAAGAAAAAACAAAGAAAAGGGCTATTAAAAAATTAAACACTCTTGGTATTCTTATAGCTTACCCTGAAAAATATAAAGATGTATATAAAAAATTAAAATATAATGACGAAGAAACATTTTTTGAAAATTATATAAGATTCAAAAAAATAAAAAATATAGAACACTTTAAAAAATGGAATACAAATGTTGATAAAATGGAATGGGGAATGAGTTCAAATACAGTTAATGCATACTATCACCCTCAACACAATCATATATGCTTCCCAGCTGCTATATTACAAGAACCTTTCTATAGTATATCTCAATCTAAAAGTAAAAATTATGGAGGTATTGGTGCTGTAATCGGACACGAAATTTCTCATGCTTTTGATAATAATGGAAGCAATTATGATGAAAACGGAAACTTATTAAACTGGTGGGATGAAGAAGATTATATAAAATTTGAAGAAAAAACAAATGAAATGATAGAACAATTTGATGGTATACCATTTGGAAGTGGAAAAGTAAATGGTAAACTTACAGTTTCTGAAAACATCGCTGATTTAGGTGGAATAACTTCAGCATTAGAAGCATTAAAATTAGAAAAAGAGTATTCATTAGATGAATATTTTATAAACTGGGCAAGAATATGGAGAAGAAAAGCTAAACCAGAATACATAGATCTTCTTCTAAATATAGATGTACATTCTCCTGGTGAATTAAGGGCAAATATAACTCCACAAAATTTAGATGATTTTTATCAAACATTTAATATTAAAGAATCAGATAAAATGTATAGAGAAAAAGAAAAAAGAATTACAATTTGGTAAAATCACTCTGTCAATTAAAAATGAAAATGTCTCAAAAAATATATAATATATAGACCTAAATTAGAGGGGGATTATCCCCTCTTTTTAAATTAGGTCTTTCCCAATTTTAATCATATACTTTATAAAGGATTCAAGTTTCCACAGATGAGTTAGAGGAGGAATATATTTTTTTTTCTCTTTTTAAACTTTAACAATATCATAATCAAATTCACTTAAAAATGTTTCAAATTCTTTAACTTCTTCTAAAACATAAATATTATCCTTAATATTATAATAAAGACTTACTGTAAGTGTTTTAATAACTAATCACTTAACATTTTTATTAAATAGTTTTTAGAGTCATATGGGAAGTATTTCTTGACTTTATTTTTATTTAAATTTGTGTTATTATTAATCATGGATATACGATTTCTTTCTTTATATTTGAGTATTTAAGATTTTACTGTATATCCTATTTTTTTTCAACTAATTTTGTGACACTTACTATTTTAATTTAGGTAACTTTGAATTTCAAGATTTACTTCTTTAAAAATTATAGTGTAAGTGTTATAATATATAAAATAACTTCATGAACTTGTAATTAATAGGTGAAAATATGAATAAAAAAGAATTGGCTAATGCTTGTGAATTATCTCCTACAACTATATCTAAAATGGGGAGAGGAGAGTTTATCAGCATGGATGTTTTATATCGTATTGGGACTAAATTAGGTATTGATTTTGGTGATATGGTTTCGATTATAGGGTTAAAGAAATAAAAAACTTGAGGTGGCAAAATGGAATCTCAAGTTTTAAAAGATGGAGGTATTTATGACAGAAGAGAAAAATCTTACGATTGTTGATAATAAAGAAATACAGAATATGATTTATACCATTAGAAGTAGGCAAGTAATGATAGATAGTGATTTAGCGTATCTTTATAATGTTGAAACTAAAGTGTTGAATCAAGCAGTAAAAAGAAATTTAAATAGATTCCCAGAACATTTTCGTTTTCAATTAACGGAAGAAGAATATGAAAACTTGAGGTCACAATTTGTTACCTCAAGTGAAGTCAATACTCATGGTGGTAGAAGATATATGCCATATGTATTTACAGAACAAGGTATCGCTATGCTTTCTGCTGTGCTTAAAAGTGATGTAGCTGTCAAAGTTAGTATTAAAATTATGAATAGCTTTGTGGAGATGAGAAACTTTTTGCTTTCTAACAAAGAGATGTTTTCTCGTCTTGATAGGGTTGAGTTAAAACAATTAGAAACAGATAAGAAACTGGAGGAAGTATTCAACTATATAGCTAGCAATATTGAGGTTAAGCAAAATATCTTTTTCGATGGGCAAATTTATGATGCTTTTAGCTTTATCGTAGGTCTTATCCAGAAAGCTAAAAAAGAAATAATCTTGATTGATAATTATGTGGATATCAATACCTTAAATATTCTGTGTAAGAAAAATAAAAATGTAAAAATTAAAATTTATACTTCCGGAAAAGGAAATTTAACAACAAAAGATATCAATAAATTTAATGCACAATATGAAGAATTAACTGTAAAAATAAATACAGATTTTCATGATAGATTTTTAATTATAGATAGAGTAGAAGTTTATCATATTGGAGCATCTATCAAAGATGCTGGGAAAAAGAGTTTTGGAATTACAAAGATAGAAGATAAGGACTTAGTTAAGAGTCTTATAAATAAAGTGAGGTAGAGTATAGCAAATTTATATAAAATAAAAATATAAAAAAATATCGGTTTGAATAAAATATAAGTAGGTGAAAATATGTTAGGAGCAATAATTGGAGATATTGTTGGTTCAAGATTTGAGTGGAATAATCATAGAAATAAAGAATTTGATTTATTTACTACTGAATGTTTTCCAACAGATGATAGTATTATGACTTTATCTGTTGCAAAAGCTATATTGGAAAGTAAAGAAGATTTTAGTGATTTATCTGAAAAAACTGAAAATTTCATGCAAAAAATAGGAAGAAATTATCCATATTGTGGATATGGGGGCAACTTTTTTTATTGGATATTTTCAAATGATCCTAAACCATATAATAGTTATGGTAATGGAGCAGCTATGAGAGTTAGCGCTGTTGGATTTGTTGCTAATAGTTTAGAAGAAGTAAAAAGTCTTTCAAGAAAGGTAACTGAAATTACTCATAATCATCCAGAAGGAATAAAAGGAGCTGAAGCTACAGCAATGGCGATTTATTTAGCTAAAATTGGAAAAGATATTTCTGAAATAAGGGATTTTATTACAAAAAATTATTACACTTTGGATTTTACTTTAGATGAAATTAGAGATACTTACGAATTTAATGAAACTTCTCAAAATACTGTACCTCAGGCATTACAAGCGTTTTTTGAATCAACTAATTTTGAAGATGCAATAAGAAATTCAATATCAATAGGTGGTGATAGTGACACACTAGCTGCTATTTGTGGTGGAATTGCTGAAGCCTATTATGGAATACCAGATAATATTAGAAAACAAGCTATAAATTTTCTTGATGAAGATTTATTGAAAATTTTAATTGAGTTTGAAAATAAATACAAATAAAATAGTATTAAATTAGTTAGATAATAGGAGGTAGTTATGTCATATATTAAAATGGAGCATTGTTATAAAAAATATATGGTTGGGGAAGTAGAAATAATAGCTAATAATGATATTAATTTTGAAATAGAAAAGTGAGAGCTTGTAATAATACTTGAAAGTTCAGGTGCCGGTAAATCTACTGTATTAAATATATTAGTAGGAATGGATACTTGTGATGAAGGTAAGGTCATAATAGATGGAGTAGATATATCTAAATTTAATGCTAAACAATTAACTGAGTATAGAAGAAATAATGTAGGTTTTGTTTTTCAATTCTATAATTTAATTTCCAATTTAACAGCTAAAGAAAATAAAGTATTAGATACAGAGATGTCATAATCTTCTTTAATAATTTCGGTAAGATGATTTATATTTATTATTGTATGACTAATTTCTTTAGAAGTAGTAGTTGAAGGTTTTTTATTTCTATTATCATGAATAAAACTAGTTTTCCCTTCATTTTTGAATTTAATGATAAGTCTATTGATTTGTCTACGAGTTAAATTTAAAATAAAAGAAGCTCTATTCTTGTTAATTTTACCTAAAACTAAATCATTAATAATATTATATTTATTTAATTCATTCATTCTTGAAAAATACTTTCTATAATTACCTCATTTCTAAACTAAAGATAATTACATAATAATCTAATAATATTAAATAAACAATTACACTTATATTTTTAATTTGAGACATTATCATATTTATTTAATATGGAATAATCTACAATGTATTAACTTTACAATGAGGGTTTAAAAATGTTAAAATATAACAAAAACTTAGGAGAGTATATGATAGGTATAATAGGTGCAATGTCTGAAGAAGTTGATATAATAAAAGATATTATGGTAGATGTTAGTGAAATAAAAATATCAGATAGAACTTTTTATAAAGGAAAATTTAATGATAAGGAAGTTGTTTTAGCTCTATCAGGTATAGGTATGGTTAATGCTACTATAACTACAACATTATTAATAAATGAATTTAAAATAGATAAAATATATTTTTCAGGAGTTGCTGGCTCTATAAATAAGGATGTAAATTTAGGTGATATAGTTATATCTGATTCATTGGTAGAATATTTATTTGATGCTACTGCTTTTGGATATAAGATAGGGGAAATTCCTAGAATGAATTCTTCGGAATTTAAGCCTAAAGATATACTGTTAGATGCCCAAAATAAACTTAAAAATGAAAAAATTAAATACGGAAAAATATTATCGGGCGATAAATTTGTGTCAAGTAAATCTGAAAAGGAAAAATTAGGAAAAGATTTTGATGCCTTAGCAGTAGACATGGAATCAGCAGCAATAGCACATACCGCTGTAGTTTTAGGAGTTGATTTCTTAATAATAAGATCAATTTCTGATTCAATTACAGATGATTCAACTATGGAATATAGTGAATTTGTTAATATTGCAGCAAATAATTCTAAGAATATTTTGTTAAAATTAATATAGAGGTTATATAATGAAAAGATTAAGATTATTATTTAATACAATATCATGGATTTTAATAGCTTTTTTAATAGTTCTTACTTATACTAAGGTAAGATATATAGTAAGGAAAGCTAATGAAAATACAGACGTTGTATCACAAGAATTTAAAATTAGGAAAGTGGATTTTTATAAAACTATTAAAGTTGAAATTATACCAGAAGTAAAAGATGATGAAAAAAAAGAAGAAGTAAACGATGTAGTAGTTAAAGATAAAACTCAAGAAAAAACACAAGAAGAAAATAAAAATGTAGTAGAAACTAAGGAAAATACTAAACAATCTGAGAAAAAGGTTGTAGCTAAGAATAATAAAAAGGATGTAGTTGCTAGTAAACCAACTAGTCAAAACAATAATGTAAAACAAGCAACTAAACAAGTAACTAAGCCTCAAACTACAGCAAATAGTACTAAGCAAGCTCAAACAGTTAAAAATAATGCAACAAATAAAACTGATAATAAGGTTAATAATAGTAAAAAATCACAGACTGATAAAGAAATAGATAATATTATAAAATCTAAGAAAAAAGGTGCTTAATATGTTAGAGATAGATATTAAAAAATTGAATGAAATGTATCAAAATGATGAAAATTTAATTTGTGGTTGTACAGTTATTTCTTTTGAAGATTATTGTAAATTTAAAATAGCAGAATTAAATAGAGAAAAAAGTGAAGAAGAGGAAGATATAAAATGAGAATAGGATTATTTTCTGATACATATACACCTCATGCAAATGGTGTAGCAGTATGTGTTGAAACCTTAAAAAAAGGATTAGAAAAAGAAGGACATGAAGTATTTGTTATAACATGTAATGATAAACTATATGTTGAAAGAGAAGGGAATGTACTTAAATTACCTTCAGTAGTCTTCAAAAAATTATATGGTTATTCAGTTACAACTCCAGTTCAAATAACAGGATTTAGTGAAGTTAGAGATCTTAAATTAGACATAATACATGTACATACAGAATTTGGAATAGCCTTGTTTGGAAGATTTATGGCAAGATACTTAAAATTACCTTTAATTTATACATATCATACTATGTTTGAGGATTATACACACTATATTAATGTATTTAATCTTAAATTGTTGGATAAACCATCTTTAAAATTAGTTGAATATATATCTAAAGTTTATTGTGAACCATCAAATGTAGTAATAGTTCCATCACGTAAAACATATGATGTTTTAAATAAATATGGTGTTAAAACTAAAATGGAAATTTTACCTTCAGGTATAGATCTTGAGAGATTTAAAAATGTTGATATTAATGAAGTTAATGAAATAAAAAAAGAGTTAGGACTTGAAAATAAAAAGGTTATGATATATTTAGGTAGAATAGCTAAAGAAAAAAATATAGAAATAGTCTTAAATGCATTTAATAAAATAAAAGATGTAAGTTTAATTTTAGTAGGATTAGGTCCAGAACTTGATATTTTAAAAGAACAATATGAAAGTGATAATATTAAATTTTTAGGTAAAAAAGAATATATAGATGTTCCTAAATATTATTCACTTGCAGATGGATTTATATCAGCTAGTACATCTGAAACTCAAGGACTTACATTTATTGAAGCTATGGCTACTGGAAAACCTTTGTTTTGTACAGATAGGGTTGTATTAGATGGACTTTTAATAGAAAATGAAAATGGATATTTCTTTGATAGTGAAGATGATTTAGTTGATAGAATAAATAGATATTACTCATTAACTGATGAAGAAAGAAACTCTATGAGTAAAAAATCAATAGATATATCTATGAAATATGATTTAGGTAAGTTTATTAATAAAGTTTTATCTATATATGAAGAAAATTTAGGTAAAATATATAGGATAGAGTATATAAAATATAAGAAAAATGGACTTGCTAAAATAAAAATTAAAGGTAAGAGATATTGGTTAAAGAATTATGAACCATTAATGCTAGGACTTAAAGAAAATGAAAAAATAGATCAAAAAACACTTAATTATATAAGAGATAATAATATATAAATGATAAAGCCCCTATAGGAGGCTTTATTCTTTTAGAGAGGAAATTTTAATAATTTCCTTTTTTGTTTATTATCAATATAATTGATAATAAAACTATTTTTAATCAAAATAAAATAAAAGTAAAATTTAATATTTTAAATTTATTTCACACAATTAAATTAAATAGTATATAATTAATAATAAAGATAGAGGAATTGAAAAAAATATAACTAATAACAAATAATTTAAATAAAGGGTAAACTAAAATATCAAAT
>NZ_LOHY01000107.1 GCF_001559795.1 Pseudostreptobacillus hongkongensis
AAGAATAATGATATAAAATACTCAGAAGGAACATTAGGATTAAATGTTGGTATTGATGTATATACTGATTATAACAAAAATAATTTAGCTGGATTTTATTTTGGTTATTCAAATTCAACAAAGAAAGTTAGAAATTCAAAATTAGAAAAACAAATTGGAAGAGTAAAAACAGATATGTTTGCATTTGGATTTACTGACACATTTGAAAATAAAAATTTCTATGCAGATACAGTATTACAAGTTGCAGCTTTAAAGAATAGATATGATTTAAATTCAAAAGAAATCAGTAATACAGGTGTTATAGTTACAAGTTCATTAGAAGTAGGATCTCCAGTATATTTTGATACTAATAAGGAAAAAGGTATGAAATATTTAGTTGAACCACAACTACAATTAATTTATCAATTTGGTAAAAATAGTGATATATTAAGTCAAGGAGTTAAATATGGTTTAGGTCATTCATTAACAGGTAGATTAGGATTAAGAGTTGGATATGCTACAACTAATGTAAATAATAAAAATGGTATGGGATATGCCTTATTTAATCTATGGGAAGAATTTGTAAATACAACAAAAGTATCAAAAGGGAAAAAAGAGTTTAAACCAATAAATTCTAAAGTGTGGATAGAAGCAGGATTTGGTGCTAATATTCCTGTTACTAAACGTTTAAGTACATATTTTGAAGCAACTGCGGAAAAATCAATTTATGGTGCAAATAAATATGGTGTAAAAGGAGTTGTAGGATTTAATTACGAAAGATAAAGATATTTAAGAAAATGTTAATGGTGACATTGTGTATCAGTTCTGTTGTATCCTTTTATAATGATGAGGTACCAATAACAAAATAAGTAGTAAAAAAATGATAGAGGAAGCGGTAAAAGCTCAAACTGAAAAAATAACTAGATTACAAACATCTGTTTCAAAAAATACTCAAGATATTCAAAAAAATAAAATAAAGTATTTTAGTGCTAAAATGGGATTAGGTGGTGGAGATAACGCAAATAATGACGGAGCTAAAGGACCTTTATCATTAGATATAGGAGCTAACTCAAGAGCTATGGGGGGGAGTGCTATAGCTATGGGTAATTATTCAACAGCTAATGGTGTTGGGGCTATATCTATAGGTTATAAGTCTAAAGCATTAGATCAAGTGGCAACTGCCATAGAATATCAAGCAATAGTAGCAGCAGGAAATCCAGCAGAATTAGCAATAGTATTTGATACAAAAGCATTGTGGAAAGATTAGGTGTAGCTTCTATTGCTAGAATCTATTGGTTATAGTGCTAAATCTATAGGGGAATATTTTTTAGTTATAGGAGATTACGCTATTTCAAATGGAAAAGCTAGTACAGCTATAGGTAAAAATTCATTGATAACTGAAAATTCAGAATATTCAATAGCTTTAGGGTTTGGTGCATATATAGGGGAAAGAAAAGAGGTATCTTCTTCTGCTATCATAGATAGTAATAATGGTGGAGTCTTTAATAGATGGAAAAATGGTGTCGGAAGTAATATGGCCTGAAGATGTTTTGGTAATTTCTATTGTTAGAAATGGTATAGAAAAAATACCTAATGGTAGAACAGTTATGATGGCAGGAGATATTTTAATATTATTATTGCCTAAAAATATTGTTGGAGAAGTTAAAGAAAAATTAATGAAGCATACATTGATAGATTAATTCTAGTTTGAAAGAGAGGAAAAATGAGAAAGTTAGGTTTAATAAAAAAATGGGAACTTTTATCACCTTATAGGAAATTGATAGTAGGCTTTTTAATAGCGATCTTTATTGGAACTACACTTTTAAAATTACCCTTCTCATTAAAAGAAAATCAGAATATTAGTATGTTAGATTCTTTGTTTACAATAGTTTCAGCTATTTGTGTAACAGGGTTATCTGTTGTTGATGTAAGTCAAGTATTTACTCCGATAGGGCAATTAATAGTTCTATTTTTTATACAGTTGGGTGGACTTGGAGTTATGACAGTTTCAATAATAGTTTTTTTATTAGTTGGGGAAAAAATGAGTTTTGAGACAAGGGAACTTTTAAAAGAGGAGAGAAATTCTAATAGTAATGGAGGTATTACAAATTTTATAAAACATCTTTTATTAATAGTATTTATTATTGAGTTATTGGGAGCTTTTATTTTAACTTATGCGTTTTCTAAATATTATTCAATAAAAGTATCCATTTTTTATGGATTATTTCATTCAATATCAGCATTTTGTAACGCTGGATTTTCTTTGTTTACCAACAATCTAGAAAATTTTAAATATGATAAGTTAATTAGTTTAACCATATCTCTTCTAATTATTTTCGGAGGTATAGGTTTTGTAACAATAAATTCACTTTTTATAGTTAAAAAGAAAAAAATTAGAGATTTAAGTTTGACATCAAAACTTGCTTTAATTGTTACATTTTTTTTACTATTTATTGGAACTATATTATTTTTTGGATTTGAATATACTAATTCAAGTACTTTAAAAAATATGAATTTTTTTGATAAAGTTTTAAATTCATTCTTTCAAAGTGTAACACTAAGAACAGCAGGATTTAATACAGTGCCACTTTCAAATATAAGACCGGCAACAATTTTTATTTCATATATTTTTATGTTTATTGGAGCTTCTCCAGGTTCAACAGGTGGTGGAATAAAAACAACAACATTTGGAATTTTAATATTCTATGCACTTGGGATTTTAAAAAGAAAAGAGCATATTGAAGTGTTTAAGAGAAGAATAGATTGGGAATTGATGAATAAAGCATTAGCAATAGTAGTTATATCTGTATTTTATGTTATTATTATAATAACAATTATATTATCAATAGAAAATTTTTCAATAGATAAAGTGATATATGAAGTTGTATCAGCTTTTTCAACAACAGGTTTGAGTCTTGGAATAACAGCAGAATTAGGGGAAATTTCTAAACTTTTAATAATTATTACAATGTTTATAGGGAGATTGGGACCTATGACAGTTGCATTAGCTTTTACAAATAATAAAAAAAGTTTAATAAAGTATCCAAAAGAAGATATTTTAATAGGATAAATAGGAGAAATTTATGAAACAGTATTTAGTTATAGGCTTAGGAAGATTTGGAACGAGTGTTGCTAAAACTTTGTATGAAGCTGGGAAAAATGTTTTAGGTATAGATATAGATGAGGAATTGGTACAGGATAAAATAAATGATAATATACTAAAAAATGCTATAATTGGTGATGCCAGTGATATGAAAATTTTAAAAGATATTGGAGCTGAAAATTTTGATGTGGCCTTTATTTGTATTGGAGATATAGAAGCAAGTGTTATGATAGCACTTAATTTAAAAGAATTAGAAATAAATAGAATCATAGCAAAGGCTATTAATAAAAATCACGGAAAGGTTCTTACAAAAGTTGGAGCAACAGAGATAGTTTATCCTGAAGAACACATGGGAAAAAGAATAGCTGAGCTGACAATGAATACAGGAATAATAGAACATTTAAAATTTACTGATAATTTTGTGTTAGTAGAAGTAAAGGCACCAAGAATATTTTGGAATAATACTCTTATAAATTTAGATGTTAGAAATAAATATAACATAAATATAGTTGGAATAAAAAAAGATAAAGGAGAATTTTTATCTAATCCAACTGCAAATATTGTAATAGAAGAAGGAGATATATTAGTGATTATAACTGATAAAAAAACAGTTGAGTCATTTAATAAATTGATTTAGTATTTTGTTTTGAAAAATTAGCTAAAGAGTTAGAAGCTAATCCTAAAATAAAAGTTCTTAAAAATTTATTAGATGTTAATGAATTAAAAAATTATTTACAAGAACTATAATTTAAATAAATTTATACAAGCAGGTCTAAAAGACCTGTTTTTTTATATCATTTTTATATTTTATTGAAATTATCAAATAATAGTGGTTCTTCACAAATATTTAAGGGATAATAAAATTAGTAGCTCAATAGA
>NZ_LOHY01000108.1 GCF_001559795.1 Pseudostreptobacillus hongkongensis
AATATTTGTGAAGAACCATAATAGTAGTATAATTTAATGGAAAAATAAAAAATAGAATTAATCATTATATATTTATTAAATTTAATATTTTAAAAGGAGTTGAATAAAAATGAAAAAAATTAAGGAAATATTAATTTTAGCATTATGCATTACTTCTGTTGTATCCTTTTCTGAGGAAACAACACCAGCAACACCGGCAACACCAATAACAAAAGAAGAAGTAGAGAAAATGATAGCGGATGCTGTAAAGGCTCAAACTGAAAAGATGACAAATTTACAAAAAAGCATCACAAAAAATACTCAAGATATTCAAAATAATAAGATACACTATTTTAGTGCTGAAATGGGATTAAATGGTGGAGGTAATTTTGATAATGATGGAGCTAAAGGTTCACCTTTATCATTAGCTATAGGAGCAAACTCAAGAGCTATAGGGAAGGGTAGTGCAGTAGCGATAGGAAATCACTCAACTGCTGATGGTGTAGGTGCTATATCTATAGGTTATTATTCTAAAGCTTTAAATCAAGTGGCAACTGCTATAGGGTATCAAGCAACAGTAAGTGAAAATAATCCTGGTGGATTAGCAATAGGAGTCAATACGGCAGCATTAGGCGAAAGTTCTATGACTTTAGGTCTATTTTCTCGTGCAATAGGTGCAAGATCAGCATCTATTGGTTATGGGGCAAAGTCTATAGGTAAATCTTCTTTAGCTGTTGGAGATTGGGCTATTGCAAATGGAGATTCAGGAATTGCTATAGGTAAAAATTCATTGATAACTGAAAATTCAGAATATTCAATAGTTCTAGGACCTAGTGCATATGTAGGAAATAGAAAACAAGTATCTTCTTCTGCTATTATAGACAGCGGCAATGGTAGTGTAGTTGATGGAAATAATACTGCTTCTACTGGAACTCCGGGATCTGTTAGGACTAAAGCGGGTGACTATACTATAATGAATCCAGCTCCAGAAAGAGTTCATAATAATTCTATTGCAATAGGTTTAAGTGCAAAAGTATATGGTTATCAATCAATAGCAATAGGAGGAACGGCAGAAGCTTCTAAATCTGATTCACTTGCTATTGGTACAGGATCTGAATCAAGGGGTCATTTTTCAAGTGCATTAGGAGCACATGCAATAGCAAATAGTGATCATTCAATAGCTTTAGGTTATTTTACGTATGCTGGAAATAAGAAATCAATTACAATAGGTGATAATTCAAGAGTTCAAGTAGATGGAGGTATATCGCTTGGATCAACTTCATTTAATAATAGAAGTACAGAAACTTTAGGTTATGATTTTTCAGAAAACCATACAAAGTTAATTACTAGTGGGACAGAACCTAAAATGGAATTACAAGGTGATATGAAAACTAAATATGATGCATTAGATTCTGAAGTTAAGGAGTTACAAAAAGCATTTGATGCAGAAGAAGGGAAGTATAATAATCTTATAAAACAAAGAGATACTTTTTTTGCTATAAATGTTAAAGAACAAGAACTACAAAGTTTAAAAAATAGTATAGCTAATGAAAAAGAAGAAGCTAAAAAGCAAAAACTTGAAGAAGAGAAAACTAAATTAGAAGCAGAATTAAACAAAGATAAAGCAACTTTAACAGAACTTCAAGCTAGCTCTGGTTTGACAGTTGATGCTGAAGTAAGGAAGGCGGCTTTAAAACAATCTGAAGAAGTTGAAAAGAAATTAGCGGCTTTAGATAAAAAGAAAGTAGAACGCAATAAAGTTGTTTCTACTTGGAAGGGTACATCTGGTGCACTTTCTGTTGGTAATGAGGTTATGGGTGTAACTCGTCAAATAATAGGAGTTGCAGCAGGAACTGCAGATACAGATGCTGTAAATGTGGCTCAATTAAGAAGTATGAATCTTCATTTAGTTGGTGATTCTGGAGAAACAAGATATACCATAGCTAATAAAAATCCTTTAAAATTTGAAGGAGAAAATGGAATAATAACTAAGGTAGAAGATGGTAAGGTTAAAATATCTCTTAATATTAATGATAAGAATTTAACTGTTACAAAACCTACAGCAGATGAAACTACAAGTCCTAAATTAGATTTAAGTGAAGCTATAAAGGAAAAAATAGAAAAATTAGAAAATGTAGCAATAAAAGCAGGAACAGGAATAGCAGTAGAAACATCAAAGGAATCTGGAACAACGACTTATACTATAAACGCTGATTTAAGTAGCGTTGAAGGTAAAATAGCAACAAATACAAAAAATATTGAGGAACTTGAAAAGAAAATTTCTAATACTTCAAGCAATGAAAAGATGAAAGAAATAGAAAATAAAAGCTATTCTGGAATTTCAAATGCTATTGCTATGGCAAATTTACCTGTTTCAACAAAAGATAAATTTAGTATAGCTGCTGGTTATGGAACATATATGGGAAATCATTCATTGGCTATAGGATTTATGGGTAATAAAAATCTTATGAATTATAAAGCAAGTATAAGTCTAAATAGCAAAGGTAATTTAGGATTTGGTGTAGGTGTTGCATATATACTTGGAACTAAGGATGAAGAAGAAGTTAAGTTAAATAAAGAGTTAGCAAGACTTAATCAATTAGAAAAAGAAAGTAAAGAAAAAGATAGAAGAATAAATGATTTAGAGAAAAAATTGGAAGAAATTTTAAATAAATTAAAATAAACACTACATTAAATGTTATAGTTCAAGGACTATAACATTTATGTTTTTATGGAATAAAATTTTTGAAAGGAAGAACTCTTCCGAATATATGTGGAAAAAGTCGCCTTTCCCCTACCCCAAATAGAAGAACAAAAAGAGATAGTACGCATATTAGAATCAGTACTTGATAGAGAAAATAGGGTATCTGAGTTATTAAGTTTAATGGAATCTATATCTTTACTTGAAAAAAGTATACTTGATAAGGATTTTAGAGGTAAGATATAGTTTAATTAAGTGAATTAAGTAAGAAATTACAAGATTCACTTTTTTAGTAATCTATAATGAATAATAATACTGAAAAATTTTAATGTAAAATTGTTTTGAAAAAGGGAGTTAAACTAGTATTAACACTGACTTTGAAGGTATTTTTTAACTTGAATTTTTAAAATTTTTAGGGTAGAATATCAATATAAATAACAAGGGAGAGATATATATGAAAAAGATTTTAGTAACTATTTTAGGTTTAGTTTTAGCAGTATCTTGTGCAGTAGCACCAGTTAAAGTAGAAAGTAAAAATTATCATTCTAAAAAAGGATTTACACATACTCACTTAACTATTGAAAAACATGATGACGATGAAATAGATGTAGACTTAGAAATTAAAGGTAAAGATTTAGAGTTTGAAGCTAAAAAAATTAAAGACGGAATATACCAAGGAGAAAGAGGAGAAATTATAGAATACTTAAGTAATAATGAAGTTAGAATAACTATCGATGGAGAAAAAGTTGAACTTTATTTATTAGAAGGTAATGGACATTCTCATTCTCATGAACACAACCATAGTCACTAATATTTATACATAAAGGCGCGGAAGCGTCTTTTTTATTAGGGTTGATATAAAAATTAAAATAATATGGTAAACTAAAATATCAAATGCAACATTGTATGAATGTTCACCAAGCAAGAAAAATAAATCAAAACAATAAATTGTATAAA
>NZ_LOHY01000109.1 GCF_001559795.1 Pseudostreptobacillus hongkongensis
AAGTTTAATGGAATCTATATCTTTACTTGAAAAAAGTATACTTGATAAGGCTTTCAGATGGAAGATATAGTAATTAATTTAATAGAAAAGGTGGTATAGATATGAAATTAAACAAGGTTATAATCTTTAGTAGGCATGGACTTAGGTATCCTTTACTTAACTATGCAGATAAACAAGGAATAATAACACCTGAAGAGGTGAATTGGGAATTTTCTGATGGTGTTTTAACTCCAAGAGGAGAGATCTTAGAATATAGATTTGGTCAGTATATTAGAGAATATTTAAAAAATTTAGATTTTGAAATAAAAACTAAAAAAATACGTTCTAATTCTTTAAAAAGAACAGTACTTACTGCAAAAATACTGTCTTTAGCCCTATTTCCTTTTGAAAATATTAAAGTTGAACATAAATATGATGATTTTAATATAATGGAAACGGAGTTTAATATTAATATATTTGATGAAGATATTAATCGTGATAAATTAAGAAAAATGGATGAGGATTTAAGACCTTTATACAATAGGCTTGAAGAGATATTAAACATAGAAAAAGATACAATATATAACAAGGGATCAGATATTTTGGTAAATGATCAAGGTTTCATTTATTCTCATGGAGCATTTAAAATAGCTACTGATATAGTAGATTTATACATATTAAAATATTATGAAAACTTTAAAGAAGAAGATATATTAAGAAATTTAAATTTAAGAAAAGAAATTAAGAAATTATCAGAAATTAAAGATAGATTATTAGATGTAATATTTGCTGATATGGAATATATATTAAAATCTGAAAAAAATGCATATAATTTAGTTCAAGAAGAATTAAAAAATGATAAAGATTTTACATTACTTGTAGGGCATGATTCAAATATAGCGACAATACTTTCTGCATTAAATGTAGATACGACTAATTTAGGAAATGAATTTGAAAAGTATCCTATAGATTCAAAACTTGTATTTAAAGTATATGAAGATGATAGTTTTGATTTAGATATTATGTATTATGAAATAGATGATATTAGAAATATGAGTGGAGTACCTACTTGTAAAAATTTACTTAAAAATCATAAATTTATTAAATTATCTAACTAAACTAAGTAAATTAAAAAATAATGATGATAAAATATATAAAAATCAGTTAGGAAGGTATAATTTTGAAAAGAGTGTTTTCTCTATTATGCATAATTTATTTTACTTTAAGTTGTGGTTCTGATGTTGTAGAAAAAAAAGAAGAAAAACCAAAGGAAGTTCAACAGGAAGTAATTAAAGTTATACAAAAAGATGATGTAGAGCAAAAAGAAGAAGAAAAAGAAATAGAAGAAATTAAAGAAGAAAATACTGTTAAAGATATTGAAAATAGTGATGTCATAACTCATGTATATGATTTAGAAGAAATAAATGAAAATGGTGAAATAAAATATTTTTCAAAAAAATTAAATAAGATATTAGAATCTTCAGATATATTTAGAACAGGAATTTTAAATACTTTAAAATATACTAAGGATATAAATATTGATGGTTTAAATATTAATAAGTTTATACTTAAAGATGGATATATTTTAATAGGAGATCATGAAGAAGTTAAATTAAAATTAGATGATAATAAATCCTTATTTAAAAGTGGGACTGAGCTTGACTCTATATATAAAGGGGAAAAATTAGTTCCTAAAAAAAGAAGAATAGATCCAAATAAAAAACATATAGCATTTACATTTGATGATGGACCAGGTAATAAAAATCATGTACTAATAAGAGAATTATTTAATAAATATGATGAAACAGCTACATTTTTCTTTGTAGGATCTAGTGTTAAGAAACATCCAGAGATGGTTTTAAAAACATATCTGGATGGACATGAAATAGGTAATCATACCTACAATCATCCTAACCTTAGAAATTTAAATTCATCTGAAATTTGGAATGAAATTTCAAGAACAAATGATGAAATATTTAAGATAATAGGAGTAGATGGAGAATATGTTAGACCGCCTTATGGAGCATTTAATAATACCGTTGTTAATATCATAGGCGGCAAAAGAAAAGTTGCTTTATGGAATGTTGATTCTGAAGATTGGAAAAGTAGAAATGTAGATACTATAATTTCAAGAGTTTTAGATAAGGTTAAAGACGGAGATATAGTCTTATTCCATGATCTATATAAAGAAAGCTATGAATCAGTTAGTATAATGTTGCCTATTTTAAAGGAAAGAGGTTTCCAGTTTGTAAGTTATTCTGAAATGTTGGAATTAAGAAAAAATAAATATAAAGGAGAGTAGATACAATGAATGTTTGGTTAATTTTATTTGCAATTCTAGCTATTATAGAAGTTGTAACTATTAATTTAGTAACTATATGGTTTGCATTATCAGCCCTTGTAGTATATTTCGTTAGTATGTTTACAGATTCTATAACTATTCAACTTGCTGTATTTACAGTACTTTCAGTAGTTTTTTTACTATACACTATGCCTATAGTAAAAAAATATGTTAAGTTTAAAAATGTAAATGAAGTAGGAGATATTGGAAGTAAGGTAGAAATATTAGAATGTAACAATAATAATTATGTTGTAAAATTTAAAGGTGTTGCATGGAATGCTGAATCTGAAAATTCTAATTATTCTGTTGGGGATATAGTTGAAGTTAAAAAATTTAAAGGTAATAAAATAATAATATAAAGGAGAGATTTTTATGTTAAGTGTTAATATGATAGTTTTCGGAGTTATTATACTATTAATATTTGTAGTTATTTCTAAAAGTATTAGAATAATTTCTGAATCAGAAATGTATGTTATAGAAAGATTAGGTAAGTATTCAAGAACATTAGATTCAGGCTTACATTTTTTAAACCCTATCCTAGATAATGTTTCTAAAAAAGTTAGTTTAAAAGAACAAGTTGTTGATTTTGACCCTCAAGCGGTTATAACTAAAGATAATGCTACTATGGAGATTGATACAGTTGTATATTATCAAATTACTGATCCTAAGCTATATACTTATGGTGTTGAAAGACCACTTTCTGCTATAGAAAATTTAACTGCAACAACATTAAGAAATATAATAGGGGATATGACAGTTGATGAAACATTAACAAGTAGAGATGTAATTAATGGAAAAATGAGACTTGAACTTGATGAAGCTACAGATCCATGGGGAATAAAAGTTAATCGTGTTGAGTTAAAGAGTATTTTACCACCTGTAGAAATTAAAACTGCAATGGAAAAAGAAATGAAAGCTGAACGTGAAAAAAGAGCTAAGGTATTAGAAGCACAAGCTCAAAAAGAAAGTGCTATACTTGTTGCTGAAGGGGAAAAAACAGCCGCTATATTAAGAGCTGAGGCTAAAAAAGAAGTAAGTATTAGAGAAGCAGAAGGTAAGGCACGTGCTATACTTGCTTTAAAAGAAGCAGAAGCTGAAGGTATTAGAATATTAAACTCTTCATCTCCAACAAAAGAAATACTTGCTTTAAGATCACTTGAAAGTTTAGAAAAAGTATCTCAAGGGGAAGCAACTAAGATCTTTATACCAAGTGAATTACAAAATTTAACATCATTACTTGCAGGTATTAGAGAAATAAAATAGGATAATTTTAAAAAGATATTGAGTTGTCAATTAAAAATGAAAATGTCTCAAAAAATATATAATATATAGACCTAAATTAGAGGGGGATTATCCCCTCTTTTTAAACTAGGTCTTTCTCAATTTTAATTTAGGGCATTTATTTATACGGGTTAGAGAACATTTTTTTGAAAAGTAACTGTAAAATGTCCGAATTAGATTTATCATATATTAAGAATAATTTTGAAAATCTTAATGCAGATATAAAAAAATATATAGCACAAGAAAGTAGGCTATATTTATATGATGTTGAATGATTTTTAATAATATTTACTTATATTTCTTGTAAGTAAAAAACTAATGTTGTATAATTTGATATATAATACTTAATAAATAAAAAATAATTAATATAAAGGAGTTTGTAAATGGAGAGAAGGAGAATTATGAATAAGTCGCAAAAAATATTGGTAGCACTTTTCTTTTTAAGTTCTATAGGTATGGCAAATCATGGTAGATATGAACAATATTGGTCAGACTATGAAGATTTTGCAAATAATAGAGGTAAATTTAAAATAGGTCAAAAGGGAGTTATTGTATATAAAAAAGATGGATTAGGAGATCCTGCAACAATAGAACAACCTATACCTAATTTTGATGGAATGGTAGATGGTGGAGCTTATGCTCTTTGGGGAGATCCACAAATATTATCAACTGCAAGCCATGTTGGTAACTGGGGAAGTTTTACATTTATACAAAGACATTTAAGAAAAGATGTTGAATTGTCAGAAGGATTTAAAGATAAGGCAAATATTAAAAAAGAAGATATAGTTAAGGAATATTCTGAACGTGTTAATATGCCATATATGAGAAATTTAGGCAATGACTATTCAATAGGTAGATTAAAAACTATTGCTTTTGATGGGTATACACCAGAAACTATTAAGAGTAGAGATCAAATTCATTATGGAGATTTAGTAGCTAGAACTGGGGGTGGAGTAAATAGTTATGCTCAAGATGGTGGAGAAAGATATCCAGTAGGATATGGAAATATAGCTGGTGGATTAAATAAAATATATCATAAAGATGGTGGAAGTTTTTGGATACAGATGCAAAGAAATTTTCAAACACCATTAGATAGTGCAAGTAGACCCGGAGATAGTGGATCACCTGCGTATATTTGGGATGCGACTAACCAAAAATGGTTATTAGCCGGAGAAAATTCAGCTGGTTCTGGAGATAATAACTGGAATAAAAAATCTATAATCAAACAAAATCCAGATGCAGTAAATGCTTATTTGAAAAGTATAGAAGATGAAAAAATTGTAGAAGATAATGTTATACTTAATGGAAAAACTTTAAGTTTTGGAAATACTACAAGAAATATAGATGATAATGTAGCAACTGCTAAAAATCAAACTTTTGCTAAAAATGGATTGACTTTAACTGTAAATAGTGATAGTGATACTGGAACTTCTCGTTTTAGATTTAGCGAAAATGCAAATATAACAGGAACAGGTAAATTTAATACCGCAGGTCTTATAATCGATAAAAATGTTAATGTAAACTATAACATAATATCAGATAAAAATACCGTTATAAGAAAAAGAGGAGAAGGAAGTTTAACATTAAATGGAAATTCTCAAAATGATGTTGAAGTTAATATAGGTGAGGGAAGTTTAATATTAGATAATAGTAATGGTTATGCAGCAAGTCATATAAGAGTAGCACAAGGTGCTAAGGTAGTATTAAATAAAGAAAATCAGTTAAATGATAATAAGATATATTTTGGTCATCGTGGTGGTACTTTAGAATTAAAAGGTCATAATTTAGAATTTAATGATATATATCATTTAGATAAAGATGCAATTATTGCTAATAAAGAAAGTACAACTAAATCAAAATTTACATTTACTCAAGGTAAAGATAGAGTATTTTTAGGTAAATTTAGTGGTAATATGGATGTTGAGTATAATCCTAGCGAAGTTAAAGAAAATGCTAAATGGAATTTAAGAGGAAATACAGATATAACTGGAGATCTTAATGTTAAAAGAGGAATAGTTTCTATTTCTGGTGATGCTATAACAAGTGGATATGAAAATAATGTTTTAGAAAATCAATTTGAAAAAACGACATTTAAAGCAGGAAATATTAATGTAGATAATGGTTCAACTTTACAATTAGATAGAGCAACTAAGGTAGATAGTAATATTAATGTATCAGGTAAATTAAATTTAAATGCTACAGGAGAAGTATTAACTAAATTAGATAAAACAAAACCATATAAAGATTATGAAGATCAAAGTGAAGTTAATAAGGTAAATGTAAATGGGAATATTACATTTAATAGTGGGACTTCAAATAATTTTAATGCTAATGTAGAAAATAATAATTTAGTAGAAATTAATTCTAAAATTTCAGGTACTATTAATGGGATTAAAGATGGAGATGGATTACTAAAAATAAAAAATAGTAATAATAATTTTACTGGTAGTTTAGATATAAAAGATGGGGTTGTTGAAAGTGAAAATGAAGTAATTTTATCTAATGGGAAATATAAAATAGAAGAAAAAGGACTTTTAAGAGTAAATAATAATTCTAATCTTAATGTTTTAGATAAAATAGATAAAACTTCAACAGGAGTAATTAGTTTAGGTAATAGTTTAGCAGAATTAGATAAAAAATATGCAGATTATACAAATCTATACATTGGTTCTAAAAATGATATAACAATAGGTGCAAATGATAAAGCTATAGATAGAAGTATAAGTAATATAAATTTAGGTGGGGATAATGGTACAGTTACATTAAAAGGACTTGAATTAGAGGATGGAACTACACTTAGAAATATCAATGCTGGAAATAATAAACATAGAGGTAATGTAGTTATAGACGGTTTGTCAAGTACAGCTAATGTTAATATATCTATTAGAGATGGTATCAATTTTGTGGTAAACAATAATAATTCAAATGCTAAATTTTTAGATTTAGGTTATGGGGCAACTGCAGGAACAGCTTTAAAAAATAACTTAAAGGACACATCTATTGGAGTTCTTGAATTAACTAATGAAAATGTTATAGATGTAAAAAATATAGCAATAGGAGCTAAAAAAGGTTCAAATGTAACATTAAATACATATACAACAACTAATGATAAAACAAGATTTTCAGGAGAAGGGAATTTAACATATACATCCACTTTAGGAAATAAGGAACTTGAAGTTGATGCTCAAAATTTAAGTGGTGGTGTGGTTACATTAACAGGAGATAACAAGGACTTTACTAATAAAGTAACTGTTATGGGAAATAAAAATGGAGTAAATAATGGAAGTATAACACTTAAATTAGGTTCTGAAATGTTAAAAAACAAAAATGAAGTTTTAATTAAAGATGGTGGAATATTAGATATTAATAATAATGCTGTTTCAATAAAATTAAATAATGCTTCAAATAAATATGGAACTTTAACTAATAGTGGTGATAATAAAGTAGATGTAACACTTGATAGCAATGAAGCAACAACTATTAATACGACATTAACTGGTAATTTGAATATTATGAAAAAAGGTACAGGAACTTTAAAATTTGATAATAAAAATAATTTTAAAGGTAATGTTGTAATGAATGGTGGGGAATTAATTTATGATAAAGATGTACTGGAAAATGATATTGAATTAAATGATGCAGTAACTGTTACGAAAAAAATGAGATTAGGTAAAGAAATTATAATAACAAACCATAAACCTACTAAACTTACTATTTCAACTAATAAATCAAATGGAGATATTAAGTCATCATTAGGGATTATAAAAGTAGAAGATAACGCTAATATAAATATAAACTCAGTTACAGCATTAAAAGGTTATGACGATCCTGTATATAGAAATCTTAATATAAATGGTGTAAGTAGAGATAGAGGAAGTCTTAATATTGGTAAAGTTACTATTGCAGAAGGTGCAAATATGTATGTTACAAATCAAAGAATGACAATGCAATCACTTTCTGCTTCAAATAATTCTATTTTAACATTAGATCAAGCTAGTTTAAAATTAGTATATAGTGAAAATACAATATTAAATAGTGGATTGAAAGAACTTGAATTAACTCGTTCAAAACTATATTTAAGAGATTATAGCTCTAAAATTAGTGATAAAAATTCTGATAAATTAACTAAAGTAGTTATAAATGCTAGTAATACAGGAGAAGCTAGTGAGATTATAAACGGTGAAAATATTAATGATAACGGTGGTGGAGGAGGAGCAACTTTTGTTAATCCTATATTGTTAAAAAAATCAGCTACTAATGTTGCAACATTAATTTTTAAATCAGGTGGTTATTTTGGGGCAAATACTGGTCTTACAATAAATGCTAAAGTATCAGGTGAAGGGGTTATAAAACTTGAAAGAAATAATGGTGCAAAATTTGAAATTCAAGATAACTTTAAAGATTTTATTGGAAAGGTAATGTCTAATAATCAGCCAGATGTTAATTATGATTTTAACATATCAAGTGATAATTCTGAAGATAGAGTTATAGGGTATAATTTAACGGGAGTTGGTTCATATACTAATAAATCAAATAAAGATTTAACATTTACTAATTTATCAGGATTTACAGGTAAACTTGTAGCACAAAATGGTGATATTGTATTAAAAGATGAAAATGCTATAAACAATACAGCTAAAGTAGTAGAAACTTATGGAAATAGTAATATAAAGCTTTTATCTGATAATAATATTGAGGTAACTAGTATAAACTTAGAAAATAAAAATACAAGTGAAGGAAATACTAATAAAGTTATTAAAGATGGTAGTGGTAAATTAAGTTTAGGTGTTAATACTAACATTACTAATTTTAAAACATTAGAAGTAAAATCTGGAGAATTAGAACTTAAGAAAAATATAGAAGTTTCAAATATAGATTTAAAAGATAGTACAAAACTTGATTTAAACTTTATAAGTGATGGAACAATAACTTCAGAAATCACAGGAACAGGGGATTTAATAAAAGTAGGAACTACAAAAATTGATATAGAAGGTTCTAAGTTAAATAGCACTGGAAGTATTGACCTACAAGCTGGAGAACTAAGTGTTATAGGAGATAAAGTATTAAGTAATAAAGTAAAAGGAAGTGCAGACTTAACATTTAAAGATTCTAATGTAGAAGTAAAAGATATAGAAAACTTTAGTGGAAACTTAAATTTAGAAAATTCAACATTAACACTAAAAGAAGATAAATCATTAAATACAGATACAAAAATAATAGCTAAGGAAAGTTCAAATATTAAGATAGACTTAGCAAAAGATAAAGTATTAAGTAAATTAAATGTAGAAAATAAAGGATTAGATACAAATAAGATAGAGAAACTAGGAGATGCTAAATTAACACTAGGAGAAAATCTTAATATCAAGAACTTTAAGAATTTAGATGTAAAAGCAGGGACATTAGAAGTAAGTAAAAATATACCAATAGAAAATGTTAATGTAGATACAAATACTAAATTAAATGTAAATAATACTGAAGATGTTGAAATGACATCAAATATTAAAGGTGCAGGAGATATAGTAAAACTTGGAGAAGGAAAATTAAGTATAGCTTCAAGTAAACTTAATAGTGAAGGTAATATTGATTTACAAGCAGGAGTACTAAGTATTACAGGAGATAAAGTATTAAGTAATAAAGTAAAAGGAAGTGCAGACTTAACATTTAAAAATTCTAATGTAGAAGTAAAAGATATAGAAAACTTTACTGGAAACTTAAACTTAGAAAATTCAATATTAACACTAAAAGAAGATAAATCATTAAATACAGATACAAAAATAATAGCTAAGGAAAGTTCAAATATTAAGATAGATTTATTAAGTGATAAGGTATTAAGTAAATTAAATGTAGAAAATAAAGGATTAGATACAAATAAGATAGAAAAATTAGGAGAAGCTAAACTAACATTAGGAGAAAATCTTAATATTAAGAACTTTAAGAATTTAGATGTAAAAGCAGGAACATTAGAAATAGGTAAAAATATTTCAGTAGAAAATATTGGTTTAGATAATAATACTAAATTAAATATAAATAATACTACAGATATTGAAATGACATCAAATATTAAAGGTGCAGGAGATATAGTAAAACTTGGAGAAGGTAAATTAAGTATATCTTCAAGTAAACTTAATAATTTAGGGAATATAGAAATTTCTAATGGAAAGGTAGAAGTTAATTTAGATGCTGAAAAAGTATTTAAAAATAAATTAAAAGGTACTGGAAGTTTAGATGTTATAGCTTCAACTTCTAATAAAGTAGAATTTAAGGAACTTAAAGAGTTTACAGGAAATATAAATGGTAGGGATATTGATATAACTCTTAATGGTGATAATTCTCTTAATTCAACACTTAATTTAAGTGGAACAAGTAAACTAAGTATTATAAACGATAATAATTATTCTAATTTAAATGTAAATATTGAAAATGGAAAAACAGTTATTAATTCAGATAATAAAATAGATGCAACAATTAATGTTAAAGAAAATTCTTCTTTAATTATTAATAAAGATACTAATATTAATAAGGTTAATAATGAAGGAACTGTAGTATTGGAAAACTCTAAATTACATCTTGATGGGTATAATTCAGATAAAGGTATAGTTGATATAAACTTAAAAAATAAGGTTGAAGGTATATTAGATATTAAAAATTCTGAAAAAGATGTTAATGTTAAAGTTAATATGTCAAATGAAGTAATTGAAGAATTGAAAAATACTCAGTTATTGTTAGCAAGTTCTAATAAAAATGTAAACATTTTAAATTTAGATGATATTAATAAAAATTTAGTCAGAAAATTAATGTTTAAATCTGAAAATAATAATTACTATATATATTCAATGTTAAAAAGTAGAGATTTAAGTTATTCAAATATAGTTAATAATTTAGATTCTATTTATAGAAATGTATATAAAATGAATTATGGTAAATTTATTGAAGCAAGATATACACATCAAACAATAGTTGATAATAAAGAAAAAGTGTTTGAAAATTCAAAATATACTACAGAAAATAATACAGATGAGTTAGGTATAAATGGTTCGTATTATATAGATAAACTTAATTTAGGTATTAATCTAGAATATATTCATTCAAGAAATTCATTAAGTATGAAAGTGGTTGATGGAGGAAGCACTAATACTAATTATTCTATTCATAGTTTAATAGCAAAAACTGGATATAAAAAGGGAATATTTGATATATCAGCTCGTGTAGGTGTAAGTAATATAAGTATACTGTATAGTGAGCCAGAAAATATAAAATCTGTAATAAATGGTTTAGCAATAGGTATAAATCCAGAATATAGATTTAATAAAAATACTTTAGTTAAATATGTTAATGAATTTGGCTATGAAAATATATCATTAAGTGGTAAATATATTACAAAGGCAAAATTATTTAATATGTATTATAAAACTGGATTATCTTTAAATCATAAATATATAGATTTAGATTTACTTGCAGATTTAAGACGTGTAGATAATAATACATCAACAAATAAAGATGTAGAAATTGATGTAAAAAATAAATATGTTGAAGTAAATACATTATTAAAATTAACTGCGAAACCAACAGATTCGCTAAGATTAAATACTGAAGTAGAATTGAAATTTAATCAAAACAAATTTGCTAAATATATACTAAATAGTGGAATTCAATTTAGATGGTAGTAATTAGAATTTAGAAAAATCTAGTTAAAAAAAGGGTTCTTCACAAATATTTAAGGGATAATAAAATTAGTAGCTCAATAGAATAAATGTTAAATTATTCTAATTAGAGCTACTTTTTTCTCACTTAAAAATGCACTCTCCTGTTTTTTATTAAACTGTAGGTTTGTGTTTCAAAAAAGTTCTTATTTTCCTTTGTGTTCATGAATTTGTGTAAGAAGATTTATGATTTCACGATCCCACTTACTCCTAGATTTTTATAATTAAAAAACATAATTTTCATATATCCTTTTTGAACTGAACCCATAATCTTGTACACAAGATTGGAGGGGCAGTTCATTATGTAGTACTAGGTATTACAAAAGATGGAATGAAGGAAATACTTAGTTTAGAAATTGGAGAAAATGAAAGTAGTAAATATTGGTTAGAAGTTTTAAATGCATTGAAAAATAGAGGGATAAATTATATTATGGTAATATACGCTTATGGATTAACTGGAATAAAAGAAGCAACTGCTACTACTTTTCCTCAAATAAAATATCAACGTTGTATAGTCCACCAAGTAATAAATACTTTAAAATATGTATCATACAAAGATAAAAAGAAATTTGCTTCTGATTTAAAAAGTATATACCTAGCAGTAACAGAGACACAAGCATTATAGAATTTAGATAAAGTTAATGAAAAATGGGAAGAAAAACACCCTAATTCTATGTCAAGCTGGTATCAACATTGGGATGTTTTGACACCAATATTTAAGTTTTCATTGGAAGTAAGGAAGATAATATATACCACAAATGCAATATAGAGTTTAAATAGTACTTATAAGAAATTAAATAGTCAAAGAACAGTATATACAAGTGCTAAAGTATTATTAAAGGTACTTTACTTATTAACGCTTGAGGCTAAAAAGAAGGGAGTCAACCATTAAGAAATTAGGAAAAAGTATATGGATAATTTAGTATAATGTATGAAGGCAGATTTGAAGCATAAAAAGAAAAGGTACTCATTTTGCACTTTAAAGTAACAAACGCAACCACTAGGTTACATAAGTAAAGTATCATAAACAAATGATTTGTATAAAAAAACAATTCAATTTAAAAAAGTTAAAAAAATAAAAATATGATATAATATAGAAAAGATGAGAGTTTTAGTAACTTTCATTTTTTCATTTTTAAAGACTAATCGCAACCTTTTTTTAAAGTATCAATTGCAACCCCTTGAAAGGAAATTAAATGAAAAAGTTAAATCAAGAAGAAAG
>NZ_LOHY01000110.1 GCF_001559795.1 Pseudostreptobacillus hongkongensis
ATTTTTTTCAAATTTCCGATTATATGTTACATTCCTTTTTGTTTCATTTTCATCAACAACAACAAACTTATATGATGCACCGTCCATTTTACTACATTTTATTATATATTTTTCATTATTTTCTTGAAATTTTTCTTCTTTAAAAAAATCACCATTTTTATATATTATTAATCTATAATTCATATTGACCTCTTATGTCTTAAATATATCTGAATTTTATCACATATATATTTTTTTTTCAAAATATTATTGCTTTTTTTGATTTTGGTATTATAATATTAATAGATTAATTATTGGAGGATTAAAAAATGAAAAAACTATTCTTATTATTATTTTCTGTATTTAGCATGATGTCATTTGCAAATGTTAACTACAATGTGTTTTTAAAAATGGACAACAAAGCTGAAATGGCTGTTTCTGAAATTTCAAAAGAACTTAAAAAAGTAGGTATTGATTCACTTTATTCTGAAGGATATATTGTACACCTTACAGCATATTTAACAGAATATAAGCCTGAAGAATTACCAAAATTAAAAAAAGTTGTTAATGAAATGGCTTCAAAAACTAAACCATTTGAATTAGAATTCTTTGGAATACATAAAACTGCTGGAAACTGGTTAATGTTAGATAACAAAAACACAAGAGAATTACAAGATCTTGTTGATGAAATCACAGTTAAATTAAATAGATATAGAGCTCTTGATGCTGAAGTTCCTGGTTGGGCAAAATCTATACCTGAAAAAGTTAAATCTTTCAAAGCTTATGGTTCACCTAATGTATTTATGAATTTTGATCCACATATTACATTATTAACACCAAAAGATCCTGAAAAAATAGCTCAATTTATGGAAAACTATAAATTAAAACCATTTACTACTAAAGTTATTGGTATAGGTATTGCTGAAGTTGATTCTTTAGGTCAAGCTCAAGGTAAAAAAGTACTTTATGAAGTAAATTTCAAAAAATAAATATAATCTAAACATAAAGGAGAAGTAACTCAAAAATTACTTCTCCTTATTTTATATAATTTATTAATATCTAGCTTCTACTATATCCCAGTTTATAAGGTCCCACCATTTGTTAAGGTATTCTCCTCTTCTATTTTGGTATCTTAAGTAATATGCATGTTCCCAAACATCATTTCCTAAAATTGCTTTTTTCCCTAAAGAAATTGGACTATCTTGATTAGGAGTAGAAATAACTTCTAAGTTTCCATCCTCATCTGATACTAACCATGCCCAACCTGAACCAAATTGTGCAAGTCCTTTATTATTAAATTGTTCTTTTAATCCTTCTAATGATCCGAAAGATTTTTCAATAGCTTCTTTTAATTTTCCTTTAGGTTCTTTGCTTCCACCTGGTGTCATTGTTAACCAGAATAAATCATGGTTATATACTCCACCTGCGTTATTTCTTATACCATTTCTTTTTGCTTCTGGCATTTTATCAAGTGAAGTTAAAATTTCTTCAATAGATTTACCTTCAAATCCAGTTCCTTCTAATAAATTATTTAAATTGTTTACATACGCTTGATGATGCATATCATGATGCAAATGCATAGTTTCTTTATCTATTATTGGTTCTAAGGCATCATATGCATATGGTAGTTCCATAAGTTTAAAACTCATAGTATTTCCTCCTATCTAATTTCTATATTTTACTTACAATTAAATATATCATTTTTATCTTTTTATTACAAGGAAATAACTATAGTTAATTATTTATCTCTATAAAATCAATATTATCTATCATTATATAAATTTTTAAAATTTCAAAATTTCATAATACGAATTTTATATTAAAAATCATAACCTAAACTTACACCTACAAGTCCATGGTTATATCCTCCATAAACTTCTAATCTTGCACCTTTATATTTCGCTCCTATTCCTGCTTTTACAAAGCCTTTTACTTTTACTGGTAATAAGCCTTCAGGTTTTACATATTTTACTCCATCTATTTCTACCTTATCTTTTTCAAATTCTGTTGCTATTTGATATAGAGGATTATTGTTTATTCTTATTCCACTTCTTATATTTGCAAATAAGTATAAATCATTTAACAGTTCTTTTTCTACCTCTACTATTCCATAAAGGCTTCCTCCAAAGTTTATTTGTTTATTTATTAAGTTATTAAACTTAACTTTGGCATCATAATTTTTATCAAGAGGATATTTTTCATTAATCTTAGCAATAATACCATCTACATCTTCTTTAGTTATGTTATATAGATTATCAGCTTTTCTTTCTTTTAACTCTTCTGCTGTTAATTCTTTATATTTTTCTTCTATTTTAGCACTTAATTCTTCAGGAGTTAAAGTATCTGAATCCTCTATATCTAGTTCTAAATCTTTTTTAACAAGTTTTACTAAAATTTCATCTATTTCTTGTTTATATTCTTCATTTAGTTTGTCTATAACTTCATTTAATAAAGAGGTTTTATTATTAGTTGATTCTCTTTTTAATTTCTTATACTCAGAAAATTTAGCTTTATAATGAGTGTATTTTTCTTGTGAATCTTTAGATTTTTCTTCATTTTCTTTTATTCTTGCATTAAGTTTAGCTATTTTTTCTGCTCCACCATCAACAAGTTCTATAGTATCTTCTAATCTTCTTCTTTTAGCTAAAGATTCTACCCATTTATTATGATAATAATCTGAATTAACTTTAGCTTTACTCATTTCAAGTTTTACTTTTAATCTTTCAGCAGAATCTTCCATAGCATCATATTTAGCTTTTAATTCTTTATACTTAGCTTTATTCTCATCTTCTTGATCCTTAAATTTATCCGCCTCTGTTTCTGCATCTTTAGATTGTTTCTTTAAATCTTCTAATGCATTAGGATCTTTATATTTTTCTAATTCAGCTTCTATTTTTGTTATAGTTCTTTTATCATTTGCTATATCTCTTGTATATTTAGTTTTTAAAGTTTTGTATGCTAAAACCATATTACTTATAGTATTGTACTCTTCTGTATGAACATCTAAATCTTTAGTTTCTTTATTAATTAGCTCATTTTTTTCAGAAATGTAGTTATTAATATCTTCAACATTCTTAGGTAATATTTGTTTATTTGCCTTTAAAGGTTGTACTGATATATTGTTTTCAACAAAAGCATCTACACCTGCTCCAACCTTAACATTTATTCCCTCTAACTTTATTGGATATCTTCCTTCTATTGATAAGTTGGTAAATAACCCACTTTCTTTATAGCTTCCTTGACTTACCTTACTAAGTCCTGATCTATTTATCTCTTCTTCACTTATCCCTATCTTATCATATCCACTACTTATACCTATTCCTAATTCTACCGGGATATCCTTCCCATATCCCAGTAGTGTTAGTAAACTTGTTAATATCAATATCTTCTTCATTTTACCACTCCGCCTTTATTCCTAAACTTATTCCTTGGCTTCTTATATTCTTCCCTTTATAGCTTAAGTTTAATTCATAACCTTCTTTTATTCTATATCTTCCATCTATTCCATAATTTATTACATTATCTTCTAAACTTACTCCACGTGCCTTATCCTTAAATCCATACTCTTTTAATTCTACTTTTGATTCAAGTAATGGATCTGTTAGATATTTTGTATATGATACATATCCTCCTATATTTATTTTATCATCTACATAACCTCTTGCTCTTAATCCTATACTTGCATTTGCTTTTGTAAATACTTCTTGGTCTGAACTATATCCAAATTCTCTATCTTCACTAAAGCCACCCTTTAAGTAACTTACTATACTTGTTCCTACAAATGGTTCTATATCTAATCTATCTTTTAATACATTAAACTTATATCCTCCTTCTAAGTTTGCATTTAAGATTAGATCACTTGATTCATAATCTTTTACTTCTCTATCTCCTATCTTACTTACTGCACGCTTTGTTAGATAATCTATATTTAATATTCCTGTTAAGTATCCTTTATTATACTCTGTCTTATTATATATTGATAATCCTACATTATTTCCATATACATTTCCTCTTAATTCTTTTACTGATCTTCTTGCTTCTTCTTTTGCTCTTTCTTCTGAACTTAGATCACTTCTTAGTGGATCTGTTATATCTTTTAACCCTAATGCATAATCAAATAAGATTGAGTTTGTATAGTTTAATGATATTCCTGTTGTATTATACTTACTTGTATAATATCCTCCTAATATTATTCCATTTGTTAATATTGTCTTATCTGTTTCTTTATTTAAGTTTAACTTTGTTTCATTTAGTATTTCTGTAAATACTCCTAGTTTTCCTTCTTTTCCTCTTAGTTCTAGTTTATCTTTTAATATTAGGTTTTTCTTTTCTAATAGGTCATAGCCTAGTAATTGTGAGTTTGCTAATATTTCTCCATTTAGTTCTTTTTTATCCATCCAGTCTAGGTTATTTAAGGCTGTATTTAGTTTTTCTTTTTCATTTGATACTTTTAATTCTTCTAATATATGATTTCTTAATCTATTTCCTAAGCTTGTTGGTGCTAGTTTATTCTTTCTTACTAGTTTTGCTACTAAGCTTACATTTTCATTATCATTTTCTATTTCTTTTGTTTCAACTATTAGATCTATGAAGTCTGTGTACGTTGTTTTTCCTAGTTTTACTTTTCCTAGGTTCTTTTTAGCTAATTTTGATACTTTTAATACTTCTTTTTCATCTAGATTTTTATTAACTATTTCTTCAGCTTCATTTGGTTTAAGTTGGTCATCTTCTTCAGATAAGAAATTTGGTTTTTCAAAGACATTCATATTTTTCTTTCTAAATACATTAAAGTCAAAATTAGATGTTTCACTTAAATCTAAGTTATCAACTTGTAAATCAGCTATTGCTGCTATATATGTTTTAGATCCTTCAAGTGGTCTATATGTTCCTTCAACTCTATCTGCATCTGAATAAGAATATACTTCCCCTCTGCTTATAACATCGGCTTTTATTTTTGCCACATATTTTTCTTCTCCATCATCAAGTAATGCATTTTTTAGATATTCAGAATACTTCATATCAAGTTTTAATTTACCATCTTTATGAACAACAAATGGAGATTCAGAACTTCCTCTAAATACTAAAGTTCCTTCTTCAACTACTGTTGGATCTTTGTATGTATTATCCCCTGAAAGAACTAAAGTACCTTTTCCTTTTTTAACAAGTCCTGCATCATCAAACAATTCTTTTTCTTCTGGTGATAAACTTGTCATATATTTATCAACTTTATTATATAGACTTAAGAAATATGCACCTCTAGATATACCTTGTTTTTCTAAAGATTCTGCAATGTTTTTAGTAGCTGTATTTATATCTTTAAAGCTTGGACTTACTATTTCCTCTATACTTAAATCTTTAGTAGTATATAGGATTGAGAATTCTTGTTCTGTTAAAGCTTTTCTTGTTACCATGTATAATAATGGATCAAAAGCTCCGGCTATATCATTTGAAAATTCATAAGTTCCATAAGGTATATCTGCAACAAAGTCTTCATTTCCTGTTTCAAGAGTTAAAGCTCTTACAAATCTTCCTGGTCCTCTATACGCTAATTCTTTATTGGCAATTCCCCAACCAATATTTTCATCTGGTCCATATATACCCAGACGAGTTCTTTTATTTGTATTCGGATCTACTTTCATACGAGCATCATCAACAGCTGTTGTAAGTATAGCTTGCTTAATTTGTTGAGCACTCATCCAAGGGAATTTAGTTCCTATTTCTCCAGCTATAGCTGTTATTCTTGGTGCTGAGAAACTTGATCCTGCAATAAACGGATTAACTCCTATAGTGTCAAATTTTAAATATGATGGATAATCTTTTTGTTTTTCATCATAATATTTCTTTTCTTCTTCTGTAAGTTTTTTAACATAAGTTGTCATACCTTCACCAGCAACTGTCCAAAGTTTAGCTGCACCTGCTCTTGTAAATGACATTAAATAAGGTCTTCCATCAACATCAGTATCCATATCTCTATATGAGTCTATTCTTGATATTTGAGCCTCTAATTCTTCTTTATAGCCTTTAGGATATTTATTAGGATTTTTATTTACAGCTTCTAAGTCTGCCTTTAATCTTTCATAATAGCTATCTTGATAATTTACATAAGCTCTTATCTTGTTATATATAGCCGAATCACCAGTATATAGACCCCATTGGTCAGATATATCATCTGTAGCTCGTGATCCTGCATTAAGTGCTTTATGTGAAAGTCCTACTACACCTAACATATTTTTTCTATATGTATGATTATATTTATACTCTCTTCCTTCTTTTTCAGCATTTTCTTTTTCAATTTCATTTAAATAACTAGGAATACTTGTAAATGGATTGTTATATTTTTTATCTCCATCTAAGTAAACAACTTTTCTTCCTCTTTCATCAAAATGAGTTAGATCAACTTGTGTTTGACCACTATTATTTAAACTGTTACCTTGTGCTCTTACCATTAATATATCTCTATTTGCAGAATTAAGTTCTTCTGCTGATTTTAGATATTGTTTTAAAGTTAACATTCTTAAATCAAGTAATTTTTGATAATCTGTAACAGTTATTTTTTGATCTTTTTTGTTTCTAAAGTAATTTAACATAGAAGGTATGTATAGATCACCTGGATAATATTCTTCATACTTAGAAATATCTCCAAAATCATTCTCTGCAAGCCATGTTTGTATAGCTATTCTAAAGTCTGGATTATTTGGATCATTATATGCATCAACTGCTTTTTGTTTTTGCTCATCTGTCATATCTCTAATTGCCAAATATTCCTCATAACTTGCTTCTGATCCATAAGACATATTTATTGCTTTAACATTTTTATCTTCTTCTAATATTCTTGGTAAATATTTAGCTACTTCTGCAGATTTTAATCCTCCTGATTCTTGTTCTAATGCTATAGTTTTAAAATGAAGATCTGTAGCTTTTAATTTTTCAAGTTCTGGAAGTACTTGTATATCTTCAAAATTAGATAATAGTTCTTTATAGTAAACTTTTAATTTAGCATCTTTTTCTTCTTGTGATAAATCTTTTATTTCTTCTTTTAATTTATCATAAGCAAGTATAGCATTTACTATTTTTTCATTTTTATCCTTAATTAACTCATCTGATAGTCCTATACTTTGAATAAATTTAACATATTGTGTTTTTAAAACATTATTAATTTGATCATCTGTATATTTAGTAGTAGCTCCTGTTTCTTCATCTGTAGTTTCTAATTTTCTTTCTGATGCTAACTTAAGTAAAGCGTTCATATTTTGTCCAAGGATAACTCCTCTAACAAAATTTGAATCTCCAGCTGCAACTTCATCTATCATAGACCCTATAACTTCTTCTCCATGTGGTCTTTCTAAATCAACAAACTTATCATCTTTATCTTCTTTATGCGCGTTAAGTCCTTTAGGTTGTAATCTTATCATTCTAGCTTCAACCTCTGGTGATACATTATAGAATGAACTATCTGCTACTGCTACTGTTGTGCCTGGAAATCCTACATATGCTTCTTCTTTCTTAGAATATATTTCTACTCCATCTTTTAATATCTTTCTTACTATATTATGTCTTCCTACACTCTTTTTATCACTATCTAGTATCTCGGTTACAAATTCTAATTTTGACTTACTATCACTTCTCTTTTCTTCATAATTTGTTAACTTTTCTACTAAATCTGGATTAAATCCTCCTGTTACACTAGTTCCTTCTTCATTATACTTTAATGTTACCTTATCTAAATCTGTTAAGATTTCTTCATATTTCCCTTTATAATCTCCTAGAGATACTCCAAAATCAACATTCTTTGTATACTTATTACCTAAACTATCTTCTATCTCTACTCTCTTTAAACCTGATAAATCATCTAAATCTTTATACTTATCATATTTAAAGTATGTTTTCCATGATGATTTTCCCTTTTGTATTGATTCTGGTAAATCTTTTTCATCTTCATATCCACCATTATTTGTTAATACTTGATAACTTACTCTTCCATTATCTTGTCCTTTTTTTAATTCTTCATATCTTATTCCATCTTTTAATTCTGGAGCTTTTAATACTTCTACTTTTTCATTTAACTTTATATCTCTTGTATTTCCATTTTTATCTCTTAATGTTACATATATTGCATTTTGATCTAAAAATGTTATCTTCTTTTCTCCAGTTGATAAATCTTCTACCCTTATCTTTCCTTCTACATTACTTGTATATTTTGAATATCTTTCATCATTTTTATCTATTGTTATTTCTGGATTTTTTGCATAAGCACTTTCTAATACTACTCCATCTTTTATTTCTTTATTTAATCTTATCTTTTCTCCTTCATAAAGATAACTTAATCCACTTACATCAAAGTTACTTGCATCATAATATGTTAATGGGCTTAATTTTGAGGTATCATTTATATTTGATAATATATCTTCTGTTTCTTTCTTATTTGATTTTTCTGTATATCTAAAGTTTACTTTTACTTCTTCTTTCTTTTCTACTTTACTTCTGCCATTTTCTACACTACTACAGCTTATTAATGCTACAAGTCCTATTGCTACTGTACTTACTCTTTTATATATATTCATCTTTGCTCCTTTCTACCATCTATATTCTAGTCCTAGATTTATACTTGGTACTAATTTCTTAAATTTAAATTCTTTATCTATTGCTCCATATAGTCCATTATCTGGTCTTTTATCATCTACTATCTTATTAAATACTTTTCTTTCAAATAGTAAACTTGTATTTAATCCTGCATTTAGTTTTAGATTACTTAATATATCATATTCTAGACTTACTCTTGGTTTTACTTCTATACTTCCTCCTATGTTATATCTTCTTGTTCTATAATCTGATAATTGAGGTTTTTCTTCTCCTTCTTTTAATTCACTATCTAATTCTTTATAGTGATACATCTTTTCTGCTCTTAGGGCAAATAGGTCTAGTTTTGTATTTACATCTAATCCACTTTTTAATCTTAGTCCTTCTTTTAGTTCTTTTTCATAATCTAATTTTGTATCTAGTGATAATACATTATGTATTACTAAAGGTACGAAGTTTCCGCTTAGATATGCTATCTTTCTCTCATATGGTATATCTACCTTATTTACTCCTGCTTCTTTTTTTTCTGTTTTTATATAGTAATCATATATTATTGCTAGATCATTTGTTAGTTTTGAGCTTAGGTTTAGTTTTTCTTTTTCTTTATCTAATATGATATATTTTCCTTCTAAACTTGCTTTAAATACTTCTGTAAAGTTATCTGGATTTAGCACTCTATTTTGTGATTTTATTGTTATATCATTTGTTAATTTTCCTGTTAGGCTTAATTTTTCATTTACTTTATGTTCTACACTTCCATCTACTTTAAATTTAAATTCTATTGGTTGTATAGTATTATTTTGATACGGTAAATTTAAACTTAGGTTGCTTTCTCCATTAAATGTTGTATCTTTATTTAATACATATTTTCCTTTTACATTATTTTCTGTTTTTATTTCATGTTTTATATGGCTTCCTTTTGTTACAAATGGTATTATTGTCATTTGAGGTCCATAGCTTATATTTCCTTTATACTCTATATTATTTTCTTCATAAGTTTTTGTATAATCTAGTCCTAATTTTAATTCTGGTTTATATGATCCCCATCTATCTTGTACTGATATATTTGAATATCTTGCATCTCTTATTTCAAATTTATTATTTATTTCTGGTCTTAGTTTTAAACCTTCTTTTAGTTCTTTTTCTACACTAAAACTTAATTCTGGTTTATATACATTGTATACTACTTCAACTTTATTTGTTTTATTTTCTCCTCCTACAAAGAAACTATCTACATTTAGTTTTAGATCTGTATTTAAATTATATCCTTGTGCTTCATAATTTAGTCCTACATTTGCATCTTGTTTTAGTCTATTTACATAGTTTCCACTCATAAAGTCTGGAAATGAATCTAGATCTGTATTAAATGGATCAAATGGTTTACTTCCAAAATGTAGATCCCAATCTAAATTATGTGATGCATTTAATTTTACTTTATCTAGTTCTTGATCTACTTTTATATTTGTTTTAAAGTATGATTCATCTTTATCAAATCTTCCAAATTGATTTGCCTTATATTCTATTGATGTATCTAGTTTTGTTTTACTTTCTTTTATATCTCCTACTAAACTAGTTTTAAATATCATATTTCCTAATGCATTTCTTACTAGTTTTCCATCTTTATCTTTTTCTATATATTCTGATGGTATTTCATAATCTTTTACTATTGCTTTATCTTTATCTATTTCTCTTTGTCCTATTAGATTATCTACATAATATGTTAGATCTGTTTTTGATTTTAAACCATAGAATTCTGGACTTTCATAATTTGCATATATTTTTGCCATTATGTCATGACTTTTCATTCTTTTCTTTGTTTCACTGTCTTTTACATTGTAATTCCAATCATTTAATATTGAGTTTTCTCTACTTGATTTTAGTGTTGTTCCTAAATTTATTCCTTGTTCTTTAAAGTTTAAACTTAGATCTAGTAATTTTAAATCATATTTTGTTCTTTCATATCTAAAAGGTGATGCATCTATATTATTTTCTTTGTCACCTACTCTATTGCTAAATACTGGTTCTACATTTATTCCTGTTTCTAGCTTTCCTTCCATTGCAAACAGGTTTAGTCCTACTAAACTTGCTAATATTATTTTACTTTTCATACACCCTCCTATTATTAGTTTTCTATTAGTTTTTTGTTTTAAAATAATTATACTACCTCTGTTTTATAAATACAAATATATATTTTTAATAGTTATCATTAGTTAAATTAATGCTTTAATTTAAAATTAAAAATATTTTTAATTCTATTAATATTTGATATTTTTATTCTTTTGTATATATTTAAAAGTTAAAATTTGAGCTTATTTATTTTATTTTTTGAATTTTAGGAATTTTTGGGTAAAAGAAAAAGCAGTTATAAAGCTGCTTAGGTTGTTAATAAGTTATTATATATATTAGGATTTATATCTATAGCATACTCCTTTATATAAAAAATATCAAATATATATTTTTAATACTTATATTAATAAAATTAATAATTAAGATAAAAAGGTAATGAATATTAAAATTCACTACCTTTATCCTCTATTAATATTTTTAAAATCTCACTATATGTATTTACCATAAATGTTGGTTTTATACTTAAGTTTTTCTCTAAGTTTTTAGGATTATACCATATACTATCTATATGATAATTTATAGCTCCTTGTATATCTGCTGATAAGCTATCACCTATCATTATACTTTTAGATTTTTCAAATCCTTTTATATCCTTTTCTATATGATTATAGAAAGGAATATATGGTTTTTGATAACCTATTTCTTCTGAAATATATACCTTATCAAAATACTTTTCTATTTTTGAATTTTTTAATCTATTTTTTTGTATATTAGTTATACCATTAGTTAAAGCATAAATCTTTAATCCTTCATTTTTCAATTTATCTAATAATTCTATTGCTCCATCTATATGAACTCCTTGTTTTCCAAGTAAAATTTCATACTCTTTAGCAAACTCATTACCATTAATTTCTTTATTAAATGTAGAAAATAGGGTTTTAAATCTAGTATTTTTAAGAAATTCTCTAGTTATTTCATTTTTTTCAAGTTTTTCCCATAACTGCTTATTAATTTCTTTATATACTTTCATATATTCACTAATATTTTCTACTTTATGATTTAAGAATAATTCATTTAAAGCATTATTTTCTGCTTCATCAAAATCAAGTAAAGTATTATCTAAGTCAAAAAATATATATTTATATTTCATTATTTACATTTAACTCCATTATCTAAAAATTCAACTAAAGTTTTAATATGAACTCCTGTTGCTGCTATAGGTAAATATCCATAAGCCTTAGATAAGTATGCAGTTCCTGCTATATCTAAATGTACCCAAGGAACATTATTGGTAAATGATTCAAGGAATAATCCTGCTGTAATTGTTCCTCCCATTCTTCCACCAGAATTTTTAATATCTGCTACTCTAGAATTATTTAAAGCTCTATATTCATCAGATGTAGGAAGTTGCCATATAGGTTCTCCTGCAAGTTTTGAAGCCTTATTGATTGCATCAAATAATTCTTGATTATTTGTTACAGCTCCTGTACTATATTCTGCTAAAGCTACAAGACATGCACCTGTTAAAGTTGCTAAATCTATTATTTTATCAACTTTTAATACAGAATGTGAATAATAAATTGCATCAGCAAGAGTTAATCTTCCTTCAGCATCTGTATTATCTACTTCAATAGATTTACCAGCAAGTGAACTTATTACATCTCCTGGTTTATATGCATTTCCACTAATAGAATTTTCACATGCAGCTACTACACCAAATACATTAGTTTTAACATTATTTTTAGCAAGAGCATACATAGTACCTATTACAGTTCCTGCTCCACCCATATCACAATGCATAGTTTTCATTCCTTCATTTGGTTTTATTGAATAACCTCCTGTATCATATGTTACCCCTTTACCAACTAAAGCTATTTTTTCATTATTACTTGTATCATTTAAATACTCCATTACTATTAAGTATGGTTTATTTTCTGATCCTCTTGCAACTGATAAATATGCTTTCATTCCTATTTTTTCTATTTCTTCTTCAGTATATATACTTACCTTAACTCCAACTTTTTCAAGTTCTTCTTTTGTAATTTTAGCTAATGATTCTGGATATATATCTTGTGATGGCATATTAACTAAATCACGTGTAAGGAATACTCCTTCCATTGTATTAGTTATTTCTTTTAATCCTTTTTCTACTTTTTCTAATTTTAAAGGATTTATTGTAAAGTTTACTGTTTTTTCTAATATATTAACTTTTTCTGTTTTATACTTATCAAACTTATATTCAGCATGTATCATACCTTCAAGAGCAGCCATATATGTTCTTCTTGTACACATACCATTTAATTTTGGTATTTCAACATTTATTTCTGTTTCTTTCTTATTTTCCATTTCTTTAGCAAGATTAAAGAATATTCTTCTAACTTTATCTAAAGTTAGATTTTTTTCTTTACCTAATCCTATTAAAGCTACTTTTTCAGTATTTTCTAAATTTCTATAAATTAAAATTTCTCCTTCTTTTCCTAAGAAAAGCCCTTTTTCATTCATAATTTCAAATACTTTATTTTCTACTTTTTCTCCTTCAAATACTAAAACTGCATCTAAAGCTTTTTCGTTTTTAACTATACTGTATTTCATTTTAATCTCCTACATTCTATTTTCTAATACTTTTTCTACAATATTTCTTGCATGATCACATATTCTTGTAAAGTGAGATATTAAATCTATATATGATAACCCTGCTTGTATTTCACATTGTTGTTCATTTAATCTTTTTATATGATTTTTTCTAACTTTCTTTTCATAAGTATATACTTCATTGTGTAAATCTAAAGCTGCTATAGCTTTTTCTTTATCTGAATATTTTAAAGCTGCTATAGCACAATTTATCATATCTGATGATATTTGTAATAAATTATTTATTTCTAAATGAGCAACTTCTGAGAATTTTAAATTCTTTCTAATTTCATAATTAACATCTTTTACTATACCGTGTGCGTGATCTGCTATTCTTTCAACATCTCTACACATATCTAAATAAATACCAAGTTCTTCTCCTTCTTTGATGTTTAAATGTTCTCTTGAAAGAACTGTTAAATATTTAGTTATTTCTTGGTCTATATTATTAATTCCTTCTTCACGTGTTTCAACTTCTTCTGCAATTTTTTCATCTCTATTATGGAAGAAATCAACTGATAATTTTAGATTTTTTAAAGCAAGTTCAGACATTAATACCATTTCTTGTTTAACTTGTCCTAAAGCTATTGAAGGTGTTATTAATAATGTATAATCAAGATAATTTGTTTTATATTCATCTTCATTCTTATCAGATTTAATTAATACTGTAACTACATATTCTAATACTCCTATGAATGGGAATAATAGTAATGTATTAACAAAGTTAAATGATGCATGTGCAAATGCTATAGTTAACTTTGGTGTAAGATGTAAAAATCCTTGCATAAATGCTACATATGCTGAATAAGGTTTTAATAATATTAAAAATATTCCTGTTCCAATAACATTAAATAACACATGTGATAAAGCTATTCTTTTAGCTGAACTTGATGCTCCTATTACTGCAATTACAGCAGTTATAGTTGTACCTATATTATCTCCAAATAGGATAGGTAATGCTGCATTTAATGTTATTAATCCATCTTTATAAATACTTTGTAATATACTTATTGTTGCACTTGAGGCTTGAACAAGCATAGTAATTCCTGTTCCAAGTCCTACTCCTAATAATGGATTTCCACTTAAATTTATCATTAAATCTTTAAATTGTGGTAAAAATCTTAAAGGATACATTGCATCTGACATTAAAGTTAAAGCGAAGAATATTCCTCCAAATCCAAATAATATACGTCCTATATTATTAATAGTTTTACTCTTAGTAAACAGTAAGAATGCTGATCCTAAAAATAGAATAGGTAATGCATATTGAGTTATATTAAACCCTATAATGAAAGATGTAACTGTAGTCCCAATATTAGCTCCCATTATTATTCCTATAGCTTGTCTTAGAGTTAAAAGTCCTGCTCCTACAAGTCCTATAGTAATAACTGAAGTCCCTGAACTTGATTGAATTAAAATAGTTACAAGTATACCTACTAAAACTCCTAAAAATGGAGAAGTTGTATATTTATCTAAAATATATCTTAGCCTGTCTCCTGCACTTAATTGAAGACCATCTCCCATATATTTTATACTAAATAGAAATAATCCTAATCCTCCTAAAAATGAAAATATCATTTGTTGTACATTTATTTCTAAAGCTGCTGCCGCTAGCATTATTTACCTCCTAGTTTATATTCAAAAACTAATCTTTTTGTTTTATCTTCAAGAATAATTGTTGCTATATATTTAAATTTACTCTTTTCTATGACTTTTAACATATTTACATTTTCTTTTTTTGTATCTATTAAAATTCTAAAATATGAATCTCTTATAGATATTCTAACTAATTTTTCTATTAGACTAGTTGCAATATTTTTATTCATAAATTCTTTTGTAACCATAACCCTATGTATAGAAGAATAAATATCATTATTTTCAATCTTTCCTTCTATAGGATTTATATATGTATTGTTAATTCCATATTCTAAAACACCATAAGCTACAATATTTTTATCATATTCTATAACATAGCCTTGTTGCTTTTCTATATCTTTTTCAATTATTTCTTTATTAAGATATTTCTCATTCCATTGATTATTGTTATTTTCTTTTTGATATTCTATAGCTTCTTTTGATATTTCTAAAATTCTATCAATATCATTAGGTTTAGCTTTTCTTAACCTATTCTCAATTTTTTTCTTTTTATTTCCAATTTTCACATTAAACTTAGACATTATTTTTTCCATATCAGTATCAGATATGAAATTATCTAATATTTTAAATATATTATTTTCTAAATTATTTAAAATTTCATCTTCATCTTTTGTAAAATTTCCTAATACATGAGATATTACATCTTTACCATTTCTAGGTTTATCAATTCCAACTCTTAATCTATTAAAATCTTCACCAATATTAGAAATTATAGATTTAATACCATTTTGACCACCAGATCCACCACTTGTTTTTATTTTTATTTCACCAATTTTTAGATCTAGATCATCATGTATAACTAGTATATCTTTAGGCTCTATTTTGAAAAATTTAGATATTTCTTGTATGGCATTACCACTTAAATTCATAAATGTTAAAGGTTTTTGAAATACCACTATTTCATCATTAATAGTTTCTTTAATATACAGTGAATTGAATTTTTCTTTAAAATTAGTAATATTTTTGTATTTTAAATATTTATCTAGCATAATAAAGCCTATATTATGTCTATTTTTTTCATATTCTTTTCCTGGATTTCCAAGTCCAACTATTAGTTTCATTTTCCTCCTTGTATTTTTATTATATTTATTTTATCATTTTTTATGTTTTTTTTCTATATATTTTTTTAGAAAATAAAAAGTATAAACCTTTTAAAGTTTATACTTTTAACATACTATAATTCAGTGTTATTTTACATTATTAAAATAAATAATACTCTACCTTAATTTTATCTTATCAAAGTATTATCTCTATCTTTTTCTATTTTAACTCCATCTATAAAAAATTCAGTCCCATTTGAAGAAATTTAAATAGAAATATTATTTTTTTATTTTCTAAATTTTTAATCTATTTTAAATATATTTTCTCATAAAAATATAATTAATATCATAAAAATAAATTTATTTTTCACTTCTAACAAATTTAACATTTTTTATAATTAAAAAATTAATTATAGAAATAATAAGTGTCATCAATATTAAAATCAAAACATCCTTATTAAAGTTTAAAAATAGCATTGCTTCCCTTAATCCAGCCAACTGATATGTTAAAGGATTTAAATAAGCAATCATCTTTATAGTTCCACCTACATCAGATAAAATATAATATGCAGGTGCACTAAAATAAATAGGTAGTAGTAATACATTTACTATTAAATCTCTAATCTTATAATTTGGTATCTTTATTGCAATAAGTATACCTAAATTAACCCAAAATAAAGTTATTATAATAATAATAAAATAACCTACAATTAAATTTAAAACAGATATTTTATTAGTAAATTTTGTAAATAATAATAGTATAGGTATTTGTATATTTATACCTACAAGTGCATAAAATGATTTAGAAAGTGTATACGAAAAAATATTAATACCATTTATTAATTTCAAATGTAATAATCCCCACTTATTATCAATAACTGTTCTATATATTACATTAGTTATTTCTCCTACACAAATTATTCCAATTAATCCAGTTAAAGCATATAGTTCATATTCTAATTCTCTTCCTTGATAATTTAAAATACCTATTGTTTTAGATAGTCCTTTAACAAAAAATATATAATAAACTATAGGAAAAATTAAATTAGAGTATAAAGCTGACTTATTTTGTAACAATGCTTTATATTCAAACCACAATCCATATTTCAAACCTTTTAAAAAAGACTTTTTTTCTTTTATTCTCTCAAAATTATTCATTAGCAAACTCCTCTAGCATTCTTTCTCTTAATGTTCCATTTTTAATAAATTCTTCCATCAAACCATCAAAAATTATTTCTCCATCACTTATATAAATAATTCTTTTACAAAATTTTTGCATAAGTTCTAGATCATGAGAAGAAATTATAACTATTTTTTCATTTTCAACTTCTTTTTTTAGATACTTCATTACATTTTCACTAGAAAATACATCTAATCCTGTAGTAGGTTCATCTAAAATATATACTTTGGGATTTTTTAAAAATGCTCTTGCTATTTGAACTCTTTGCAATTGTCCACCTGATAATTCTTCTATAAAATCTCTTAATTTATCTTTTAATTCTAATAATTCTACAATTTGATTAAATAATTTTTCATCTTTAGTATCACTAAAAATTTCTTCCATTCTTATATTATCTTCTACATTCAAATACCAATCAATAACCTGTTTTTGAGATACATAAGCAATATCCTTATATGTATAATTAAAATAAATTTCACCATCAAAATCTTTAATTCCAACCAATGTATTTAAAAAAGTTGTTTTACCAGCTCCATTTTGACCTAATAAAGCAATAAATTCTCCAGTATTTACTTTTAAATTTATATTTTTTATCCCTTTTTTATTATTATAGTATGAATTTAAAGATTTTATTTCAATATCGTTCATATTCTATACTCCTATATTATATATAATCAACATATTTAACACGCATCACTTATATTCTAAAAATAAAATAACATAGACTACCTCCTTTTAATAGTTTAATACCTCAATTTTTTTATTTGTCAAGTTTTTAATATTTAAAAACATATTATATTTATAGTTTATACATAAATATATTATCATAATCTTTATGAATATATTTTTTTATATCATATTCAAATATTTTATTTTTATCTTTTGAAATTTCATCAAACGCTTTCATAAATTTTATTTTTTTCTTTTTTATAATATAAATAGTTTAATATATTTATATATTCTTTTATTTATTATTATTATGTCTGTGAATTCGTGAAAATTATTTATTTATAATACTTTTCATATATTTTTTTCTGTGAGCATTTTTATTGTTTTTGTGATTAATTTTTTATTCTCTTATTATTCAAGTCTATTTCTCAAACTTAGTTTTTGATGTGAATATTTTTTGAAAATCTTGTATTAATGCGAGTTCTATTTTTAATACAAAAAGTGATATATTTAAACAAAATGGCTTAAATAAATAGATTGTTATGTGAATAAGTATGTGAATAAGTGAATAAGTCATATATTTATATATTTTTTAATGATAAATCGATAATTTATTTTACATTTAGCTATTATGTAATTTACATTTTTTGTGTGAACAAAATATTTTTCTCTGTGAATAAAAATTTTTAAAAGTTTGTTTTTTGTTTTAAATAGTTGTATGTGTCTAAAGTGAATAAGTATTCTTTAATATTATATAAGTCTTATTAATACAGAGTTTATAGTTAATAATTTTATGTGAATAATTAATTATTTCATATATTTTGACAATTTGAAAATTATATAGTTTTATGATAATATATTTTTAGAAAATTTGAAAGGGTGATATATTTTATGCTACTTGAGCCTGCTAAATTATGGGATGGAATAAAAAAAGAATTGATAAGTAATGATATAAAGCTATCACAAGACATAGAAACAGAAGTAAGAGCAGTTAGTTTTGAAGAAGATGAAGATACTAAAATCAAAATTTTATATATAGAAATTGATAGTAAATCTACTTATCAGGAATTAGATTATATAAAAGAAACAATAGAAAAGATAACTAATGATAAATATGCCGATATTTTAGGAGAGATTAAGTTAGACTATATAAAAAGATTTAGTGAAAAAGAACTTAGTATTTATGATGACATAGAAAAAAAAGAAAAGTTCATAACTAATCTTAATGATATATATAGATTGGATAACTATATTGTTGGGGATAATAATAATATGGCGTATAATATAGCACTTACTATATTAAATGGAGAAACAAAATACAGCCCTTTATTAATTTATGGAGATGTTGGACTTGGTAAAACTCATCTTGCTCAGGCTATAGGAAATGAGTATTTAAAAAGAAATAAAGATTTCAAAATTTTATACATAGCATCTACAGAGTTTGCAAATGAATTACTTGCAAGTTTTAAAGAAAAGACAACTATAAGTTTTAAAGATAAATTTAGAGCTCTTGATATGCTTATAGTTGATGATATACAATTTTTTGAGAAATTTTTTGGTAAAGGTGATGATATTATTCAAAAAGAATTTTTTGATGTGTTTAATATACTTTATCAAAAAAATAAGCCTTTAGTTTTTATATCTGATAGAAGTCCTGATGAAATAAAAAATGTTGATGAAAGATTAACATCAAGATTAAAATCAGGAACATCAAGTGAGTTAAAACTTCCAGATAAATCTGTAAGAATAGCGACTATTAAAGAAGAGGCTCAAAAAGAAAATTTAGATTTAACTCTTGATTTAATAACATATATAGCGGATGAACTTGAAACAAACTTTAGAGAAATTCTAGGTTTTATGAAAAACATATCAGCAAGAGTTAGTTTAATACCAGGAACAGTTTTAAATAAAGAATTAATAGATTTAGAATTAAACAAGAGAATTAAAAAGAAAAAAGATAAGATAACATCAGATAAAATTATAGAAATAGTTTGTGAATATTATGAGATATCTAAAGAAGAAGTAATTGGTAAAGGTAGAACTAAAAAAACAGTTATGGCAAGAGATTCAGCTAGATACTTATTATCTACACATCTAGATATTAATTTAGGAGAAATAGGAAGAATATTTAATACAGACCATTCAACTATAGTTAAAGCTATAAAGAAAATAGAGCAATTAGACCCTAAAGATGAACTAAAAGAAGATATTAAAAAATTAACTAAAAAAATTCAGGTTAATTAGTCTGGAGTATGTGATGAATGAAAAAGATCAAAAAAATTTATTTGATTTAATTGCAGGATTAAAAAGTGCAGAAATAGAAAATAATGAAGTACAAAAGGAATTTTGTGGTGCACTTTTACAAAAATATATAGATGAAGGAATAGATGTATATAATTTAGTACCTAGATCAGAAATAGAAGATAGTATTAATGAAGGTGTAGCACTATTTATTAAAAGAAAGAAAAGAACATATATAAAAAGATGGATATTTTCAATATTTACAGGTATATGCTGTGCTCTTTTTGCTTATTTATACCTTTTATTAAATATATCTCAAGCATTAATGTTTTTCTTAATAGGAACTTTAGGAGACTATATTTTTAAAATTAAACTAAATAAAATTGCCTTTGTTGTTGAGGCAAGAAGAGAATATGTAAGAAAAGTAGATAAAAATTTAGTAAATATTAGAAAAAGTGAAGATGTAACAAAACTATGGAGTTAAAGCAAGTATTATACTTGCTTTTTGTGCTTAAATTAAAGGAGAAAGTATGGTAGAGATAAGGTATCCTAAAACACCAAGATATATAAAAGGAGGATTTGATCCCAATGTATGGATCAGTTCTAATTTTAAAAAAGAAGAAGGTATTAAAAGAGGCTTAGATAAAATAAATCATACGGATATAGTTTCTAAAATGCGTTCAGAAATGTGGTATCCTAATAGAGATATAACTAAAAAAAATATATATTTGATAGAAGAATATATAGAGTCTGTAAGATGTATTAAATATGTAAATGAAATATATGATGATAAAAATGTAATAGTATTTTTCCATGGTGGAGGATATTATGGAGGATCTACTGAAACTATATCAAATACATGTAAATATATAGCTGAACAGACTTTATCAACAGTAATATCTGTAGATTATTCATTATCACCTGAATATCCTTATCCTATAGCATTAAATGAAGGATATGATATAATAAAAAATCTAGAATCCAAATATCAAAATATATATTTAGGTGGTGATAGTGCAGGAGGAGGTCTTGCATGTTCTGTATTAATTAAAGATTTAGAGGAAAAATCAAATATAGTAAAAGGATTAATAATGTATTATCCAGTATTACTTATAGATTTAAAATATAATATGCGTGAAGATTTTAAATGGGATATTAAAGAATATAATATAGATGATAATATTAAAGAATCATCATCTTTAAAATCAGAATCATCAGGACTTAAATATGCTATGCCATTTATTAGACAGCTATATGTTAAAGGAGATGATCCAGCAGATAAATATATATCTCAAATAAATATAGAAGATGACATTTTAAAACATTTTCCTAAAACTTTAATATTTACTGTAGAATTTGATTATTTAAGACTGGAAGCAGAGTATTTCTATAAAAGATTACAAAATGTTAATGTTAAAAGTAAATGTATAAGATATGCGGGAGAAATACATGCCTTTATAGATAAAACAGGATATAATGATAATATATTAGATAGTGTAAAAGAAATTGAGGTGTTTTTAAATGATTAGTGAAGTAAGAGGATTAGAATTAATAAAACCTTTAGAACTATACCAAGATAATTACAATGAAAAAGGTTACTATATTAAAAATGGTATACATGATATTTATTATGAAGTTAGTGGTAATGAAAATGGAATACCTGTAGTTTTTGTTCACGGAGGGCCGGGTTCTCCTATGGGAGATAAGGCTAAAAGATTCTTTAATAAAGAAAAGTATAGAATAATAGTTATAGATCAAAGAGGATGTGGTAAAAGTAAACCTTTTTCTGAATTAGAAGATAACACAACTTTTGATTTAATAGATGATATGGAAAAAATTAGAGAAAAATTAAATATAGAAAAATGGCTTATATTTGGAGGTTCTTGGGGATCAACACTTTCTTTAGTCTATGCTATCAATCATCCTGAAAGAGTATTAAAAATAGTTTTAAGAGGAATATTTTTAGCAAGAGATGAAGATGTTAAATGGCTATATCAAGATGGAGCTTCTAATTTTTATCCTGAAGAGTTTGAAAAATTTATAGAACCTTTAAATCTTGATGAAAGAAAAGATATAGTTAAGTCGTATTATAAATATCTAAAACAACCAGTAGAAATATCTAAAAAATATGCTAAGGTATGGTCTGATTGGGAATGTAGTTGTATCAAACTATATAAAATAGAAAATGAAGAAGAAATTAGTGAAACAGATATATCTATGGCAAAAATGGAATGCCACTATTTTAATAATAATTCATTTTTACCAACACCAAACTATATTTTAGATAATACAGATAAGATTAAAGATTTAGAAATAGATATAGTTCATGGTAGATACGATGTAGATTGTAGATTAATAGGAGCTTATGAGTTATATAAACATTTAAATAATGCAAATCTTTATATAATTCAAGATGCGGGACATTCAAGTCTTGAACCAGGAAGTAGACATAAATTAATGGAAATAATGGAGGAATATAGTGAAAGATAAAATTAAATTAATAGCTGTAGATTTTGATGGAACATTTTTAGATGATACTCATTTTAAACAAGATTTAACTTATGTAGACAAAATAAGAAAAGCAAATATTTCTCAAGAATTTGTTTTTGCAAGTGGAAGAGCAACAGCAGGAATAGTTGAACTTGTTAAAAGACTTGGAATGAATGATATGGTTAGATATATAATAGGACATAATGGTGCTGAAATTTATGATTTAAAAGAAAATAAATTGATATATAGCAATCCATTAGATGATGATATAGCAAATGGAATTGTAAAATTACTTTTAGATAATGGGATTACAGGTAATCCTATAGCTATGCATAAATGGAAAGACTTATATACTTTAAACTATGATAATAGAGTAGATATAGAAAATGTAGTTAATTTTACTGATTGTGTTAAAATAAATGATATATTAGAATTTCCAGAAAATAAAATAAAAATAATGGTGTTTGCAACAGGTGATGAAGTTAATAATATATATAATATTATAAATGATAGTAAATATGGAGATTATGTAACACAGGCAAGAAGTTCAAACATACTAGTTGAAATGACAAAAAAAGGAGTAACCAAAGCATCAGCTCTAGAAATATTATGTGAAAAATTAAATATTCCTTTGGAAAATGTATTGGCATTTGGAAATGCTGAAAATGATAAAGAAATGATAGCTGAAGTAGGATACGGATATGCTATGAAAAATTCAGAAGATTTATTATTAGTTAATGCTAAAAATATCACTAAATATACAAATAATGAAAATGGAGTAGAAAGAGAGATAATTGACATACTAGGTATCTAATGTTATACTAAAAATGATTGAAATAAGTAAGAGGAGATGATGGAAATATGAACATAATATTATTTGGACCACCAGGAGCAGGAAAAGGAACACAAGCAAAAGAATTAATAGAAAGATTTAACATACCACAAATTTCTACAGGAGATATATTAAGAGCAGCTATTGCTAATCAAACACCATTAGGTTTAGAAGCTAAAAAATTAATGGATGCAGGATCTCTTGTTGGTGATGACATAGTTAATGGTTTAGTAGAAGAAAGATTAAAAGAAAAAGATACTGAAAATGGATTTATTTTAGATGGATATCCAAGAACAGTAGAACAAGCAAAAGTTCTAGATAAAATATTAGAAAAACAAGAAAAAGAAATAGATAAAGTTATTGCTTTAGTTGTTGAAGATGATGAAATTTTAAAAAGAATTACAGGAAGAAGAGTTTCTAAAAAAACAGGTAAAATTTATCATATAATATATAATCCGCCAGTAGATGAAAATCCAGAAGATTTAATTCAAAGAGATGATGATACAGAAGCAGTAGTAATAAATAGATTAAAAAACTATAAAGCACAAACTGCTCCAGTATTAGATTACTATATTGAAAAAGGTAAAGTAGCAGAAATTCAAGGAGAAAGAGAAAGTAAATATATTACTGAAGAAATAATAGATTTATTAGAAAATAATTGTAATATATAGGTGTGTATATGATTAAACTAAAAACATTAGAAGATATAAAGAAAATAAAGGAAGCTAATCAAATAATAGCTAGACTTTATGAAGATATAATACCTAAATATATGAAGGCAGGAATATCAACTTGGGAACTTGATCAAATTTGTGAAGACTATATTAGATCACAAGGAGCAACTCCTGGTACTAAAGGATATGATATAGGGTGGCCAACTCCTCCTTATCCTGCAGCAACTTGTATATCAGTAAATGAAAAAATAGTGCACGGTATACCAAGTAAAACTGAAATTTTAAAAGAAGGAGATATAGTTTCTTTAGATACGGTTACAGTTTTAGATGGATATTATGGAGATGCAGCTAAAACATTTGCTATAGGTAATATAGATGAAAGAACAAAGAAATTATTAGAAGTTACTGAACGTGCTCGTAGTATAGGAATAGAACAAGCTGTAGCTGGAAATACTATAGGAGATATAGGTTCAGCAATACAATTATATGTTGAAAGAAATGGATTTTCTGTAGTTAGAGAGTTTACAGGACATGGTGTTGGATTTAAAATGCATGAAGATCCTTATGTTCCTAATTACGGTAAACCTGGAAAAGGAGAATTAATCGAAAATGGACTTGTAATAGCTATAGAACCTATGGTTAATATGGGTACTTTTAAGATTAAGATGCTTAAAGATGGTTGGAGTGTTGTTACTCAAGATAAGAAAAAATCAGCTCACTTTGAACATTCAGTAGCTATAGTAGACGGTAAACCACTAGTATTAAGTGAAAAAGAGTAAGTATAAATTTGTGGGGTATTATAATAGAAAGGAAAAATAATTTTAAAGATCTTGAATTTATTATTAGATAATAGTTACTTTTATAGGATTATTTTTTCTAGAACCTAAATCAGAGTTTTATTCTGGGTTTAATACGGGCCTTATTATATTTGCAACTTTTATAAGTATAATAAATTTCTATAAACAAGGAATTAATCCTGAAAGTATATACCTTTTATTTTTAGTGACTGTACTATTTCGGGGAACTAGATTAGCTTAATAGTATTTAAAAAGTAGTATTTTTATAATCACAAATTTACTACTTTTTTATTTATATTATTAAAGTAAAATAGATATAGAAAAAGTATTTTTGTTAAATTAATTATTTTAGTTTTGTGGAAAATGTAAATATGAAGAAATAAAATTAAAATAATTGAAGAAAATAAAAGTGTTGTAAATAGCATAAATAAAAGGTTTTTAGATAGTGTTATAAAAACGACACTAAAAAATTTCAAAAAAAAACAAAAAA
>NZ_LOHY01000111.1 GCF_001559795.1 Pseudostreptobacillus hongkongensis
TAAATCTTGTACCCCCCCCCAAGATAATTTGCCTTAATAAATTAAAATCTATTCTTTCTTCTATAAATATTTCCGGAAAAATTTCTTTTAATTTTTTAACATTTTCTTGAACTAAATCCATACTTGTTCCATTTAATTTTTCCATTTTTCACTCCCTCTTTATTTTTATCATTTCAATTTTTCTTCAATTTCTTCTATACTAGGTAAACTACTTTTATAATTCTTAGATATCTATTAAAATAAAAATTATACAATCTTTGATTATGTGCAACAATATTAAATTGTCAATCCAGTTCTCTATTTTATTTTTAGGAAACCCTATAATCTCCTCTATCTTTTTCTTAGTACTAGTATCTAACATAAAGAAAAATTTTTCAATATTACCAAGAGAAAACAATTCTATAGCAACCCCAGTAGCTAAAATACCATAAGTATTTAAATTATGTTTTACGCAAAGTATTAAAAATGCTAAAAAAATAGGTATAAACACTTTAAAATAAAGAGTTATAACCTATTTTTAGTTTACAAACTTTAAAAATAATAAATAATTCATATAAAATCAAAATACATCTAATTTATTAAATTTCAGTTTTTATATTTCAACAACACTAAATTGTTCTTCTTTTTTATCAAATCTTAATTCATATCTCTTTTCAGGTTCTATATTTACATTTATTTTCATAGGTCCCCAAACTGTAGTTACCCTTTTATGTAATATACCGGGTCTAGTTGTAGTTGCTCTTACTGTTAATTCTCTATTACCAGGTTTTAAATATATACCATATTTCATACCTTCAACAAATACAGAAGAGCTCTCATTATCATCTACTTTTAAAATCTCTATTGTTTGAGTCATTATACCAATAGAATTATTTTTAGTAAATAATTTAGAAGCTCCAGGATTTTCTTCTAAAAATTTATTTGCACTTTTATTAGTAAAATATTTAGATAAAAGTGTACCCCCTATTCCAACTATAATTACTCCAGCGATGTAATAAAACATTATGTTTTTATCCATTTTATTTCTCCTTTCTTTTAACTTCAATCTCTATTGCTTGTTGTTTTTCACCAATAACACCAATTTCATTTAATAAATCATTGTATTGATAAGAAGATAAAAAATCACAATCTAATTCTTCTTTTTTTCCATCTTTATCTATTAAAGTTAATTCTTGACCAGAATCACCAGAAATAGCTTTTATAGCATAAAGATTTATATTAAATTCTTTTTTCTTTCCTTTGTATAAATAGATTAACATATTATCATCTATTATTATTTTTGTTTTTACATACGAATAAATAACATATAAAGAAAAAAGTATAAATATACCTAAAACAATATATATTATATTCCAATTGACATTAAAAACATCAAGTAGTACAGATATAAAAAATCCTAAAAATACAGTTGATAGTATCTTAAATAAAATCATATACCATTTTATATTATATTCTTTCACAATCCTCTCCTTAGTAAATCAGTTTAAATTAAAATTCTTTCTATCCTTCTTTTGTAAATACTTTCAAATCATAAACTCCAAAAGATTTTCTAACAACAAAAGTAGTTTCTGGATATCCATTTTCTCTTGCAATTTTAGCCATAACTTCATCTTCCAGTAAACTTACACAAGGTATAACAGATATAAGTCCGTCTTTAACATTCAATACATATTGTGTCATTTTTATTCAACACCCTTAATTCTTAATTAAATATTTCTATAATAATTATACCAAATTATGTGATTAAAATCTATAAAAATTTGAAAATATTTAGTTTACCAATTTGAAAATATGTACTTTAAAGTGCATTACATTATACATAAAATTAAGAAATAAAAAGGATAGTATAGAACTTATCATTCTATTTACTATCCTGTTTTTTACTTATTTCCCTGTTAGTTCAAAACTATTATCTATTAATTTAAAAATTTCATCAATATTAATTTTTTCATCTAAAATACAACTTATCCAATATTTTTTATTCATATGATATGCTCTATATATACCATCTTTTTCAATAAGTCTAATAACATCTTCTTCTTTTGCTTTAAGATTTATAAGCTCTACTTCTTTATTTATACTTACATCAACCTTATTTCCATTTAATGCTATCAATATTCCAAACCATTTTTCATTGTCTTTTCTTCTAAATACACCTAAATTATTATCTTTAAATGTATATTCCAAATCAACATCATATTTATTTTTTATATATTCTATAACCTTAGATGTAATATCATTTTTAAAATATTTATTTTCATAACATTTATATGAAATATCTTCAAGAATTTCTTTACAAGCATTTCTAACATTAGAAACATATTCTCCTACTACACTAGAAATTTTTAAAGGCATATACTCTTCATCATTTTCTAAATCTATAACCGTATAATCTACAACATCCTTTATTTTTACAATTAAAGAAAAACTATTATTAAGAATATTCTTTCTATATACATATTCATCTTCATCCAGTATAAATCCATATTTTTTTAATTTCTCTATATTTATATCCCTATCTTTAAACATTTCATTTAAATTAATCAATAATATCACACCTATCTGCTTAATTATTTCTAATAATTTCAATTATTTCATTCTGTACTTTCTTTGCCTCAGGTATAGGTAATATTGGAAACACATGATTTATTTTATCATAAACTATACTTTTATGTTTAATTTTTTCTTCATTTAATATATTATCTAATTTTACTAAATCTGGATAAAATAGTTCATGAGTTACAACAAAAGTTACAATATATGGTAAATCATTAAACTTTCCAAATATTGGACTTACATAAGAATTTTGTAATTCTTCCTTATTACCACCAACCCAAACAAACCCCGATACTTTCAAAGATAATATAGAAAGCATAGGATCTAATTTTTCATATATTTTAGCTTCCATATTTGTCATATCTAAATCAAGTCAAGGTGAAAGAAGAATAAGTTTATTTGGCACATCTATTTTATTATCTCTTAAATACATAGAAAAGCCTAACGCTAGACCTCCACCTACAGAATCACCCATAATTATTATAGCTTTTTGATTCATTCCTTCTATTTTATTAAAATCAAAAACTTGCATATCATAAACCATATATTCTTTTACTTCCTTACCCAAAATAGAAGATTAATTATCCATTTTAGACCCTTCTTGATTTTTAATAATTTCATTTAACTTTTCATCAAATGATAAATTTCTTCTATCTTTGGTTGCCCAAAGATATTGTTCTACAATAAAACTCATAACAGATCTTTTTTGTATAACCTTTATATTAAAATACAAGGCTGATAATATAACTATAAATAATAATATAACTCCTTTTTTTCACTATATATCCCCCACTTCTTTTTTATTTAACTAAATTACTTAATAAATATTTATATACTAATTTTTCAGTCGCATTTATAGAATCTATATGAGATCTTTCATAAGAATGACTTGATTCAACTCCTGCTCCTATTAACGCATGTTTAACATCAGCTCCAGATCTCATTGCTGCAGATGCATCGCTACCATAATATGGGTATATATCCAGCTTATAATCTATATCATTTTGATTTGCAAGATTTACTAAATGTTGTCTAAATTCATAATGATAAGGACCTGATGCATCTTTAACACAAATTGATACTGTATATTCATCTGTTTGTTGTTCATCTCCCATAGCTCCCATATCTACTGCTAAGTATTCAACAACTTTTTCTGATATATTTGAATTTCCACCATATCCTATTTCTTCATTATTTGAGAAATAGAAATGTGTTGTATAAGGTAATTCTATTCCTTTTTCTTTATACTCTTTTAATAAATTTAACATAATAGATGCACTTATTTTATCATCTAAATGTCTACTTTTAATAAAACCATTTTCAGTTATTATAGTCCTTGGATCAAATGATATAAAATCTCCAACTTCTATACCTAATGCTCTCGTTTGCTCTGCTGTTCTTACTTTTTCATCAAGTCTGATCTCCATATTTTCCTGATTTCTTTCAATAGTTCCAGCATTTCTATAAACATGAACACTAGTTTGATGAGCAAGTATAGTTCCTTCTACTTTTTTACCATTTTTTGAAACATGAACTATACAATTTTCACCTTCAATAGATACATATGTAAATCCGCCTATTAAGTCCATTTTAACTCTACCATCAGATTTAATAGCACGAACCATAGCTCCAAGTGTATCTAAATGTGCTGTAACAAGTCTATGTTTTTCATCATTCTTTCCTCTAACTGTAACTATAACTCCACCTTTATTAGTTTTAAATGGACTGTATCCAAATCCTTTTATTTCATTCATTATATATTCCATAATCTCTTCAGTATAACCTGTTGGCGATGGAATAGATGTTAATTTTTTGATATATTCTAATGTATTCATACTCTTCTCCTATTTTTTATTTATACCTAATTATATCAAAAAATATCACTTTTTTATAGTATAACTAAAATCTTCCTCCTATAGATACTCCTACATATCCAGGAAATCCTGCATTTAATTCAGTAGAAATCTTATCTTTATATGTTATACCCAATCCCTCTTTAGCAGCTAGAGTTATAGAAAAAATAAATTCTCTTTTTCCATTAGTATCTTTAACATATACCGATGAAAAATAGTGCATAGTCCCTATATTTGCCCCAATACATACCTTAGTATTTTCATAAACTTTTTTAGCAAGTTCTGTTGATATATATGGATTAACATATCCAAACTCAAAATAAGAGCTTTCATAACTTTTTATGTATTCTTCAGATACTCTTTTACTATGTTCGTTATTTCCATTTTTATTTTTTTATAAAGATTCTTTAGACTTTTCATATGTATCTTTATCCTTACCTAATTGTTCCTTAATCTTATTAAGACTAATAACCTTTCCAATTCAACTTTCAACCCCAACTCTAATATTTATATCATATCCTTTACCTAAGTCTATCCTTTTATATCCTGTAATTGAAGATCCTCCTGTTAAAATATTTCCATGTTTATTACGATAAATTAATGTATTTTTATTATACAATATTTCTTCTTTAAGTGATATCTCTCCATAATTTATATTTCCTATAACCTTAAGTTCATATCGGTTACTAGCAAATATACTAGTTGACAATAAAGTAAATAAAAGTACTCTTTTCATAACATTTTTCCTACTTTTTATTTGAAAATAGTATACTATTAAACTTGTCTTCTGTCAATATCGTTTTTAATATTTGTTTAATTTATATTTATTTATAATTTAAAAGGAAGCCTAAGCTTCCTAGTATTATTATTTAATTGTTAAATTTCCTGTATGTTGTCCGTTTACTTCTAAATCATATATATATCCAAATATTTAATATATTATTTTATATAACAATTTTATTAGAAGCTATATCCTAATTCAATTCCAGCATTTGGTAAGAATGATAGTGCAGAGTAAGCACCAGAGTAAGCACCCTTAAAGAATACTCCTGCATTAAATTTATTGTATTTAACACCTGATACTAATTTACCATTAGCACCAAAACTTACATTTACTGCTTTAGCATCTATAGATGAATTTCCACTCGCAACTTTACTATGAGTATATCCAACACCAAGACCTAAACCAGCTTCTGCTCCTGCATATAGTTTAGTAGTATTAGATACTTTATAGTTTAATTCACTTCTAAAGTTAACTAAAGCATCTACTGATACAATAGTGTAATTTGGTACCCCAACAAATGTACCTACACCTAATGTAGCTCCTGGACCATAATCTACATCTAATTTCTCATTTATTTTGTGGTTGAATAATTGGTGAACTGATACTTCTGGTTCTACATATCCAGCAACACCATAATATGTTCCTTGAAGTCCTCCAGTAACTCTTGTTTCTGATTTATCTGCAGCAAATGTTGTTAAAGATAATGCCGCTAAACCTAATACGAATAATTTTTTCATTTCTTCTCCTCCTAAATTTTATATATTGTAAACTTAATTACCTATATTAAAAAGTATAACCTGCTTCTAAAGCTGGACCATATCCATTAAATACTGCCATAGCTTCTGCTTTAGGTTATACAATAAAGTTTCTATTTAAAACTTTAGCATCTACTCCTGCTTAAGCTTTAACTTTAGGCATTTCCATTACAAAACTTGCAAAAGATAAAGCCATTAATCCTAATACAAATACTCTTATCTGAAGATATTTTATACTATTTCCCTATTAAAGTCAATATTTTTTATATTTCTAAAAAAATATACATTTCACCTTTTTTAAATTCTATACTTACTTTATCATCTTCTATAACATTACTAGCAAGCCCTATAGACCTTGAAATATCTTTATTTTCAAGGTTATATCTAAATCCTTTTAAAGTTAATTTTTCTATATTTGTTATAGGTATTATTGAAAAAAGTTTACCTTTTTCATTTTCTATAGTGGTATCTGTATCTATATACCTTACTATTTCATTAACTTCTGTAATATATTTCATATTTTTGTTTTTTTCTAATAACTTAAGATTTGAAAGTGTCATATCAACTCTTTTACCTGTAGCTCCAAATACAACTATATCAAGTTCAGATATAAACTCATCCCTTTGTTCTTCAAATCTATTATGCATGTATTCATCACTTTGATTATATATATGAAGAAGGACTATACCAAAATCTGTATAGTCCTTATCTTGGCTATATTTTTTTATTTCTACACCCTTATCTTCATAATATTTCAAAACTTCTGTTTTTACTGAATCTAAATCACCTAATATCATCTTAGGCATTAGCTTATATTTATACAATACATTTGCTCCACCATCAGCACAATATATGATTCTATCTTTTAATATTTCAAAATGTTTCATATTAAATTCTGGATATACTCCATTTAAAAATATAGCATACTTCATTATTTCCTCAATTCTGCATTATATTCTTTTTCAAGTTTTAAAAGTATTTTATCCATTACATTTGTAATTTCTTGTTCTTCAAGAGTTTTGTTTTCATCTCTCATAAGTATACTTATAGCTACTGATTTCTTACCTGAATCTATACCTATTCCTCTATATATATCAAATAGTTCAACCTTTTCTATAATCTTATCCACTTTTTCTATAGATTTTATCATATCTCCAACAAGAACATCTTCTTTTACTACTATAGCTATATCTCTTGGAACTGATTGGAATTTACTTAAACCTTTATAATTAATATTCTTACTGATATATTTATTTAATAAATCTAAGAAAATTTCAGCATAAACTACATTTTCATTTTCAAGATCCATTTTTTCTTCAACGTCAGGATGAAGATTACCAAATGTTCCTATTAATTCACGTCCTACAAATATATCAGCACTTCTTCCTGGATGATATGCAGGATTTTCACTTCTTCTTAATTGATATTTACTAAATCCTAGTTTATTAAATAAGGCTTCTATTATTCCTTTCAAATCAAAGAAATCGTATTTTTCTGGTTTTGGATTCCATAAACTTTTTTCTTTAGAACCACTTAATACTATTGCTAAAGTTTCAAGTTCATTAACTTCTTTTTCACCTAAATACACTAGTTTTTCTTTCTTTTCTTTAACATCTTTTTTAGTAAATCTCTTAGATACTTCAAAGAACCTAATATCTTGTACACTTCTATTTAAATTATCTCTAACATTTTTTAATAGAGAATACATAAGTGTAGGTCTAAGAACTGCAAAATCTTCTATTATTGGATTTTTTAATTCTATTAACTCTTCTTCTTTAATATTAAATTTAATCTTTTCAAAAGAATTTTTAGGAATAAAGCTATAGTTGATTACTTCTCTTAATCCTAAACTTGCACTTATAATCTTAACATCTGTTACATATTTTGTAGTATCTACTAATCTTTTTTTAGATAAAGTAACTTTAGGCATAATATTTTCTATATTATCAAATCCAACAAGTCTTATTATCTCTTCAAAGTAATCAAATTGATTTATTAAATCTTGTCTATGGTAAGGTGCTTTTAATAAAAGTGTATCTCCCATATCCTTAACTTCTACTTCTAATCTTTCTAAAAGAGAAATAACCTTATCTTTTTCTATTACTTTACCTATAAATTTATTCATTTTTTCTATATCTAAAGTTGTAACCTTATTTTCAAGTTTAACTTTATACTCATCATTTATATTACAAATAGTTCCACCAGCTATACTCTGAACAAGATATGAAATTCTATCCATTACATAATTCATATTTTCTTCATTTACACGTCTTTCAAATCTATAAGAAGATTCACTAATTAAAGCTAATTTTCTACTTGTTTTTCTAACAGATAAATTATCAAAATGAGCAACTTCTATTAAAATATTTGTTGTATTTTCTGTAACTTCTGTTTCAAGTCCACCCATAACACCTGCAAGAGCTATAACTTTACCATTATTTCTAATAACTATATCTTCATTATTTAATTCTCTAGTCTTTTCATCTAGTGTAACAAAGCTTTCTCCATTACTTACATATCCAACGCTAATTTCTGGCTTTTCTAATTTATCTAAATCAAATATATGGTTAGGTTGATTAGTTTCAAGCATAACATAATTAGATATATCTACTAAATTATTTATACTTCTTACACCAACTGCTTCAAGTCTATCTCTTAACCATTTAGGACTTGGACCTACTTTAACATTTTTAATAACACGAGCCATATATCTATTTGATGTACCTTCAGCTATATTGATATCAATATCATATTTTTCTTTTTCTTCCACGTCATTTTTAGGTATATTTAAGTTTTTGTTATAGTAAGCTGAAAGTTCTCTTGCTATACCTATATGAGAAAGACAATCGGGTCTATTAGGTGTTATTTCAAGTTCAAATACAGTATCATTTAAACCATAATATTCATCTAAAGGTATACCTAATTTTGTATCTTCTGGGAATATTATTATTCCATCATTTCCTGGACCTACTTTTAATTCTGTTTCAGAACAAAGCATTCCATTTGACTCTTCTCCTCTTATCTTACCTTTTTTAATCACAAATTCTTTATCAAGTTCTGCACCTATTTGTGCCATTGCAACTATATCTCCTTCTTTATGATTAGTTGCACCACAAACTACTTGTAATACTTCAGTTCCATTATCTACCTGACATACAGTTAAATGATCAGAATTAGGATGCATTTTTAATTCTTTAATTTTTGCAGTTAAAACCTTTTTAAGATTTTCACCTTGTTTTTCAATGTTTTCTACTTCTTGACCTATCATAGTTAAAGCATTTTCAAGTTCTTTAATATCTAAATTTTCGTCAAGATCTATATATTCTTTTAACCAATTTAATGAAATTAACATATATTCACCACCTAGAATTGTTCTAAAAATCTAATATCATTTTCAAAGAATGCTCTTAAATCATCTATACCATATTTAAGCATAGTAATTCTTTCAACACCCATACCAAAAGCAAATCCTTGATATTTATTACCATCAATATCTCCTGCTTCAAGTACTTTTATATTAACCATACCAGATCCTAATATTTCTAACCATCCAGTATGTTTACATAATCTACACCCTTTACCTTTACATACTCCACATTCAACGTCCATTTCTGCACTAGGTTCTGTAAAAGGGAAAAAGTGAGGTCTAAATCTTACATTTCTATCACTACCAAATATTCTTTGTACTATACTTTCAAGCATAGCTTTAAAATTAGCAAATGATACATCTTCTCCTACCATTAAACCTTCAATTTGATGGAACATAGGTGTATGAGAAACATCATAATCTGGTCTATAAACCTTACCTATTGATATCATTTTAAATGGTGGTTTATGTTCTTTCATATATCTAATCTGCACTGGTGATGTTTGTGTTCTTAATACCACATCATCTGTGATATAGAAAGTATCTGTTATTTCTCTTGATAGATGTGTCTTAGGTATATTTAATGCATCAAAATTTAATTGAACTTCTTCTACTTCAGGCCCATCAACTATATCAAATCCCATTTCACTAACAATTTCTTTTATATCTATTAAAGTTTTAGTAAGAGGATGAAGACTAGATTTTTCAATAACCTTACCTGGTAATGTTATATCTATAGTTTCTGTTTCTATTTTTTTCTTTTTAATAGCCTCTTTTATTAAACTATTTCTTTCATCAAATTTAACTTGTAGCTCATTTTTAATAATATTAGCTACCTGTCCCATTTCTTTTCTTTTTTCTGCAACAACATTTCCCAACTCTTTCATTATAGTTGTAAATGCCCCTTTTTTACCAAAATATTTTACTTTAATCTCATTAAAATCTTCAGTGGTGCTTAATTCTTCAAGTTCTTTTAAAGCTTCTTCTTTTATCTTATTTAACTTATCTATCATTTCTTCCTCCACTATTTAACTTTACTTATGTTATTAGTCTTTAAATCCTTTAATAATTGATCTTTATTGTTATATATTGCAACTGCGTTATATTTATTTAACCCTTCAAGTCCTACAACATTTCCAGAATTTTGATACATAACCCCTATATATATTAACTTATATACAAATTCTGCATCTGAATTTTGTAAAAATTCTGTATAACTTAATTGATTTGGATAAAGTTTTTGGATAATATAGTATTCTTTATTACTATCACTAGTATTACCTTCATAAACTCCTACTATATCATCATTTTGTTTTGATTTATTAAAGTATCTACTATCATATTTTGCTAAATATTTGTATAAAGAAAGTATATTTATTTCAGATATATCCTTAACTATTTTAGGTACTTTATTAATTTCAACTTTAGTTTCTATATCTCCTGTTTTAAGACCTAATAACTCTTTAGTTTCTAAATCATAACTAACATTGATCTTCTTAATATCGCTATTTTTTAAAGGTTTATCTGCATTTTCAATTTCATAATTAACTCCTGTTAGATATAGATTTCTAAATGCAACGTCTATATTATCAGAATTTACTTTTCTCATATTAACACTACCTAATAAGTATACATCATCATTTTTATGTGTATAATTTAGAACTAAATAATCTAAAGGTCTAAATTGCTTAGCTTCATAATTTAAGTAAAAATTCCAAGCTCCTAAAGATCCTACTAATATTAAAGATACAAAAAATACACTTAAATTTAATTTTTTCCATACTACTTCATCATCTTTATTCATTAAAGCACGAACATTAAGAACTATAGCCATAAATGTTGCAATGATTATTACTATGTATATAACAACGATTATCTCTTTAACAGTTAATACTCCTTGTATTCTTCCAAGTAAATACATCTGTGCTTCAAATCCTTCTTTATACTTTTCACTTGTTATACTTTTTAAAGCTAAAAATACATCTTTTGTTAAATATACAAAATATACAGTAGTTATTGATGATATCCATATCATTATGGTACTTACTTGTAATAATTTATTATACTGACCTCTAACTATTCTATATACTATAAAAGATATAAAGCAAACAAGAAGAATTAATAGAAAAGTTCTATTAATTAATCCAAATAATTCTATTGATTTTAAATCATTTACCTTACTTGCAAGGTTTAAAACTAACGTAACAAAATCTGTTTGATTTGTTATTACTCCTTTAAACTTGTATAATAAATCTAAAACTTTAAATACCAATAAAATATCTGTTATTAAACATAAAGAAAGTAACCAAACCATAATAGATTCAAATATTTTAGCTGGTTTTATTTTATTCATCTATCTTCCTCCTTTAAAAAGTATTTTACCATTTTCATAAATTGCATATTCATGATTAACTATGGCTCCAGGATTTATAAACCGTGTCCCATTAAAACTACTATCATGTTGAATATGTGTATGTCCAAAAACTACAAAAGTAGCATTTTTTTCTACACCTAATTTATATATATCATTCATAGTAGATTTTACAGAAAATAGATGACCATGAGTAAGTAATATTTTACCAACTTCTTCTATTTCTAATTCTATGATATCCTTAGTCGTATTATCATAATAGTCACAATTACCTCTTACAATATAGAAAGGAATATCAAATCCATAACTAATATCTATAGCATCATCACTATGATCTCCAGCGAAAATAACCATATCTGGATTTTCTTTTACTATAGTATTGTATAAATAATCCACATCTCTATGCGAATCTGATGTTAATAATATCTTCATAATTTACCCCATAAATATCGGAACTTTAGTATTTTCTAAAACTTTAATTCCAACCTGACCTGTTATTCTTTCAAATAAAAGAGAATATTTTAAATCTCCCATAATAACTAAATCATAATTAGGTACTGTTTCAAGTATTATAGAAACCTCATCTCCTGTTTTATCTATAAAATTACAACTAGTCCCAAATCTTTCTGTTAATCTATTTTTATCTTCTACATTAACTCTTAAAACATCAATATCTCTAATACCAAACATATTAAAATATTGATAAACACTAGAATTTACACTATATCCACCATCATTTAAGATTAAAACTTTATCAAATTTATAATCTTTTTCTGTATTAGATAAGATTATAAGGGGTTTATAGTGGTTTTTTAATAAGCTACTTAAATTAGTACTTATTTTTTCTCCTTCTGACTTACATATTACAAGTAAATCATAGGCTTTTAATTCTTCTAATACGCTATCAATTAATTCTCCTGTAACTGAATAAACTTTTCTAAAATATCCTTGTAATCTTTTTTCATATTTATTATAATTTTCATTTTCAATTTTCAAATGTTCTTCCATAAGTAAACTAGTATTAGAGCTAATTCCAAGTCCTTGTATAGTTAATGGAAAGATGTCATATTTCATAACATCTTTTACATAAACTATATCTCTTTCTACATTTGATCCAAAAGTAGTTTCTAAGCTCTTTGAAAATTTAATAATCTCATCTATTTCACTTTCATCTGTAAGAACAAATAGAAATCTTTTAAACATATGCCACCTCACTATTGTGCATTTTCTTCTATTTCTGTTTCTTCTTCCTTCTCAACTACAGCTCTATCTGCTGAAACTATATATTCATCTTTGTGTTTTAATTTTTGAATTCTTACACCTTGTGTACTTCTTCCTTTTATAGAAAGATCTTTAACTACAGTTTTTAATACTGTACCTGTTGAAGAGATTGCTATAAGTACTAATTCATTTGTTTCTCCTTCAGAGGCACTAACTACAGTAGCATAAACAACAAAGTTATTTTCTCCAACTAGTTTATAATTCTTAATTCCCATACCACCTCTTTTTTGAGTTTTGTAGTATGAAAGTTCAGTTCTTTTACCGTATCCTTTAGATGTAACTGATAAAACTGTTAAATCATCTATTCCGCCGCTTATATCTATAACATCAGCTGATACAACTTCATCTCCATCTTTTAATTTAATAGCACGAACTCCTGCAGCACTTCTTCCCATTGAACGTATGTCATCTTCTTTAAATCTTATAGCCATACCATTCTTAGTTGCTATGAATATTTCATCTGTTCCCTTACCTGATGTAATTCCAACAAATTTAACTTCATCTTCATCTTCTTTAAATGTAAGAGCTTTTTTACCATTTCTATTTATACTTCTAAACTCTTCAAGAGAAGTCTTCTTAGCTATTCCATTTCTAGTAACAAATACTAATTCACGTTTATCTTCATCTTGTTGTTTAACTGGTATTATTACACTTACTTTTTCATTTTCATCAAGATCTATGATATTTTGTATTAATCTTCCACGAGCTTGTTTTGAACTTTCTGCAATTTCATAAACCTTAGTTGAGTAAACTTTACCTTTATCAGTAAATATCATAAGTGTATCTAAAGTCTGAGCTGTGTATAAAGATTTAAGGACGTCATCTTCGACAGTTGTTGCACTTGAAACACCTGTTCCACCTCTTTTTTGAGACTTATATGCATCAAGAGACATTCTCTTAACATATCCTTTATTAGTTATTGTAACTATAACATCCTCATTTTTAATTAAATCTTCTATCCCAATTTCTAATCTATCTGCCTCAATTGAAGTTTTTCTTTCATCTCCATATTTTTCTTTAAGTTCTATAACTTCTTCTCTAATAATTCCATATTTTCTAGAATCATTAGCTAATATATCTTCAAGATCTGCAATAAATCTAATAATTTCTTGATATTCATTTTCTATTTTTTCTCTTTCAAGACCTGTTAATCTTTGAAGTTTCATATCAAGTATTGCTCTTGCTTGAACATCTGTAAACTCAAATTTAGAAATTAAAGATTCTTTTGCTGTTGCTGTGTCTTTAGATGATCTTATAGTCTTAATAATTTCATCTATATGATCAAGTGCTTTTCTAAATCCTTCTAATATATGCGCACGTCTTTTTGCTTTATTTAATTCAAATGTAGTTTTTCTTGTTATTACATCAAATCTATGTTCTATATATTTATTTAAAATTTGTTTTAAATTAAGTATTCTTGGAACATTATTAACAAGAGCTAACATTATTATACCAAAAGTAGTTTGAAGATCAGTATATTTAAATAATTTATTTAATACAAGTTCACTTTCTTCACCTTTTTTAAGTTCTATAACTACTCTTATTCCATCTTTATCTGATTCATCTCTTAAATCAGAAATTCCTGTTATTTTCTTTTCTTTTACAAGTTCTGCTATACGTTCTATAAGTTTAGCTTTATTAACTTGATAAGGTAATTCTGTAATAATTATAGATTCTCTACCTGTTTTTTTATGTGTTTCAATATGAGTTCTTCCTGATACTCTTACCTTACCACGCCCAGTTTTATATGCACTATAAATTCCTGCTTTACCATAAATTATTCCACCAGTAGGGAAATCTGGACCTTTAATATGCTCTATTAGTTCATCTACACTAATATCTTTATTATCTATAAGTGCAACTATACCGTCTGATAACTCACTTAAATTATGTGGAGGAATATTAGTTGCCATACCTACAGCTATACCTGTTGTACCATTTAATAGTAAATTAGGTAGCTTAGCTGGAAGAACCTTAGGTTCATCTAAACTATCATCAAAGTTTTTTCTCCAATCAACAGTTTCTTTGTCTATGTCTACTAAAAGCTCTGATGTTATTTTTGCCATCTTAGCTTCTGTATATCTCATCGCAGCTGCACTATCTCCATCTATAGACCCAAAATTTCCATGTCCTGCAACAAGTAGATATCTTGTATTAAAATCTTGTGCCATTCTAACCATAGAGTTATATACTGCCGTATCTCCATGTGGGTGATACTTACCTAAAACTTCTCCAACGATTCTGGCTGATTTTTTATATAGTTTATCATAAGTCATACCTAAATCATTCATAGCAAATAAGATTCTTCTATGAACTGGCTTTAATCCATCTCTTACATCTGGAATAGCACGTGAAACTATAACACTCATAGAGTAATCTAAATATGAATTTTTTATTTCATCTTCTATAAAAATAGGTTCTATATTAGACATATGCGTTCTTCTCATAACTTCTTGAACTGCTTCACCATCGTCTGAATCTATTCTATTATCTATCTCATCTACGATTTCATCTTCATCTTTGAAATCATCATCGTATCTATCTGCCATTTCTACTCTCCTATATGTCTAAGTTTCTTACATGTATTGCATGTTCTTCAATAAATGCTCTTCTTGGTTCTACCTTATCTCCCATAAGTATAGAGAACATTTGATCTGCATATTGTGCATCTTCTAGCGTAACTCTTAGAAGTGTTCTAACATCTGGATCCATAGTTGTTTCCCATAATTGATCAGGATTCATTTCTCCTAACCCTTTATATCTTTGTAATCCATATCTTCTATTTTCATTATCAAGTACACTTGTTATACTCTTTAATTCATCATCACTATATGCATATTTAATACTTTTACCAACTGTTATTTTATATAAAGGTGGTTGAGCTATATATATATGTCCTCTATTAATTAAATCTCTTAAATATCTATAGAAGAATGTAAGCATAAGAGTTCTAATATGAGCACCATCAACATCGGCATCTGTCATTATTATTATTTTGTGATATCTTAATTTTTCTATATCAAATCTATCTGCAAGACCTGTACCAAAGGCTGTTATCATAGCTTTAATTTCTGAACTTTCAAGTATTCTATGTTCGTTTGCCTTTTCAACATTCAGTATCTTACCACGTAATGGTAAAATTGCTTGGAACATTCTGTTTCTACCTTGTTTAGCTGATCCTCCGGCACTATCTCCCTCAACTATAAATATTTCTGATTCTTCTGGATTCTTAGAAGAACAATCTGCAAGTTTTCCAGGAAGAGAGCCTACTTCAAAGCTATTTTTCTTAGTTACCATTTCACGAGCTTTTTTAGCTGCTTCACGTGCTTCTTTTGATATAGCTATTTTATCTACTATAATATTTGCTTCTTTTGGATTATCTTCTAAATACATTTTTAATTTATTACTTACTATACCGGAAACAACTCCTATAGCTTCAGATGAACCAAGTTTTGATTTAGTTTGACTTTCAAATTGTGGTTCAGGGAATTTAAGACTTATTACACAAACTAGTCCTTCTCTAACATCACTACCTTGGAATCCACTTTTTTTACCATTAGCCTTAGCAATATCATTTATTATTCTAGTTAATGCTGTTCTAAATCCAGATACATGTGTACCACCATCATAGGTATTAATATTATTAACAAAAGAATACTCTATAGTTTGTTGAGAATTTTTATATATCATAGCAATTTCTACTTCTGCATATTTATCAGGTAATTTATTACCGTCTTCATCATATTCATCCTTTGATAATATTACTTGATCTTTCATATATATAACATCATCAATAATCTTATCTCCTTCAACTATTTCTGATACAAAATCTTTTATACCTCCTTCAAAGAAGTATTCTTTTTCTTTTATATTTTCTTCATCTCTTGCATCAATTAAAACTATTTTTAAGCCTTTATTTAAATAAGCTAATTCCTTTAATCTTGTTTCAAGTATGTTATATTCAAATAAAACTGTTTCAAATATTTCTGGATCAGGTCTGAACTTTATTGTTGTCCCATGTTCCTTTAAAGGTGCTTTACCAATTTCTAAAGCTTCTGTTACAGGATCTCCTTTAGAAAATATTTGTCTAACAATTTTACCATCTCTTGTTACTGTTGCAACTAATTCTTCAGATAAAGCATTAACTACAGATACCCCAACTCCATGTAACCCTCCTGAGAATTGATAATTTGTATTATCAAATTTTCCACCAGCATGAAGTACAGTCATAACAACTTCTAGTGTTGATTTCCCAGATTTATGCATTTCTGTAGGAATTCCTCTTCCATTATCTGATATTTCAATTTCAGAATTAGGAAGCATTTTAACTGTAATAGTGTCACAAATTCCAGCCAAAGCCTCATCTATACTATTATCTACTATTTCCCATACTAAATGGTGTAATCCCCTTGAAGATGTAGTTCCTATATACATTCCAGGTCTTACTCTAACGGCTGCAAGTCCTTCTAAGACAGTAATACTATCTCCACCATAATTTTTTGACATATTTCCTCCATTTTTATTTCTTATTTTTATATATTATTATACCATATTTTGCTTATAATTACTAGATTTTTAATGATTTTGGATATATTTCCAAGCTAAGAAATTTAATATTTTTTTTAGGACTTTTTTATAGACATTTGATATATAAATGTAAAGAAAAAACTTTGATATTTTGTACAGATGTATATATAATAATCTAAGGTGATAAATTAAATAGTGGCGCTGAAAAATTAGGTTCTTCACAAATATTTAAGG
>NZ_LOHY01000112.1 GCF_001559795.1 Pseudostreptobacillus hongkongensis
TTATTTTTTTCAAATTTCCGGTACTTTGTAATAAAAATGGATACAAATAACAATAATAATCATTTTTAGCAAATGATTTTCAAATAATTTTCTAAGGAAAATATAAGATAAAGTGGGGGGGGTAGTGTTGAAAATGAATATTTTTTATGGTAAAATTTATTGTTAAAATTATAAATTTTAAGGAGGTTATTGTGAAAAAAGTATTAGCATTACTATTTATGCTTTCTTTTATAACTTATTCAGTAGATAATCTTGAAAGTAGAATTTTTAATCAAAGAGTATCAACAAGATTAGGCGTGTCACAAATGATAATGGAAATTAAAAATAAGAGTCGTCTTGCAAGTTATGAAGTATCAGGTGATATGTTTTCAGCTGATGAAATAGTTAAAAAGTTTAATGAAACAAATACTAAAATATCAGATAATTTGCTTTTAATATTACCAGATGTATATGTGTTTAATACTGATTTGACAAAATTTGTAAAATCATCTAATAATATTACGATATATTTAGCAAGTAATGATTATGGAATATCATATTTTATGAACAGAACAACAAAAAAATTAAAAGAATTAAATATTGATTTAAGTAAATATGGAATTAAATTAATAACTTTAAATCTAACTAAGGAAGAACTTGAAGAAGCTTTAGTTCAAACTTTTGATGAAGAAAATATACAAGATACAGTTTTATATAGAAAAATAAATAATATAAGGTAGGTATAAATATATGAATAAAATGCAAGAATTAAAGAGATGGCTAAAAAGAAGCCTAAAGAAAAAGGTTAGTATTAATGACAGAACTGTTATATCATTTTTAATGTTGGGGTTCATTGGATTTGGAGTGATAGTAGATGCAGCATGGAGTAATCAACCAGTACAATTTGATGGAACAACTAATCAAAAAAAGATGACAGTATTAGTGTCAGCACAACAAATAACAGGAAGAGGATCTGTTATATTTGCAGATGCGGATAAGATTGTAAATGATGATGGAATAGGTAATAAAAAAAATCCTTTGACAAATTCAGTAATTATAGGTTTTGGAGATTCAGGTGCTAGAGGACAATCTATGGAAATTGATGTAAAAAAAGAACCTGATACTGTTAGGAATGGAATAGTAGCTATAGGGGCTGTTAAAGTATCATATAATCCATTTGGAGCAGGAGATGGACTTGGAAAGGGAAGTCAAGCCGTAGCAATAGGTAATGATGTAGCTTCAACATCTCAAGCAGTAGCGATAGGGAATAATACTTATGCACTTGGTAGTTCGTCAATAGCTATAGGTAATGATGATAATAAAGAATATACAGATAAAATTAGTGAATATGATTATAATAATTATTTAAAACAACTTTATGATAAAATAGATTCAGGTAGAGTGGCTTATGGTACAGGAAGTGCTGCAAATGCAGTTTTTTCTCCCAATGTTGCGGGAGGACAAGGGTCAATATCAATAGGATCAAGAACACTAGCATATAAAAATGGGTCAACTGCTATAGGTACATTAGCTTTTGCATTAGGTAAAGGAGCAACAGCTTTAGGAACTCAATCTCGTGCTGAGGGAGAAGGAGCTATAGCTATAGGGAATAAAGCTATAAACTTTGCTGATAGAGCCTTAGCAATAGGGAATGACACTCAAATATTAAAAGAAGGTGGAACGGCAGTAGGACTTAGAGCAAAATCTGGAGGAGAAGGGTCAATAGCTATAGGTACAGATGTTTATGCAAATACTAAAATGACAATAAATTCTGATATTATTCAATTTTTAGCACATAATAGGGGTGTAGGATTAGATAAATTAGATGAAGTTGAAGAAAAAATAAGCGGAAATAGTAGTATTGTTACTAATAACCAAAGATTTCACGATGTAGATGGAATAGTTACACAAGAAGGTAAAAATGCTATAGCAATAGGAACAAAGACAATAGCTAGTGGAGATAATGCAGTTTCATTAGGTAGAGGGGCTTTTGGACTTAAGAAAAACTCATTTGCTATAGGTTCTTATTCTTTTTCGGACAATGAAAATGCTTTGGCTATAGGAACAAGTGCAAGAGCCTTAGGAAAAAACAGTATTACATTAGGAGTAGGATCAGCAACTGAAAATAATTCTGAAAATTCTACTGTAGTAGGGAATAATTCTGCTGTTATTTCTAAAAATTCATCTCTATTAGGGTCAAATTCATGGATACAAGCAGAGGGATCACTAGTTTTTGGTAATGGAACTAATATTAAACATATAAGTGAAGATGGAATTACATCAAAAAATAATATAGCTGTAGGGAATAATATTTTAATAGGATCTGGAGTACAAAATTCAATGGCTTACGGATCAGGTATTAAAATAGGTGAAGAAACTAAAAACAATAATATTGAAAATGCCACAGCTTTAGGAGTTGAAGCAAGAATTAAAAGAGTTTGGAAAAGTACAACTGAGATAGCAGATAAATTAACTAGTGATGAAGTTATAGAAAAATCTAGCGATAAAACATTTATGCATACAGGTAATAATACAATGGCACTAGGGAATAATTCAGTCGCTTCACTTGAAAATTCAGTTGCTTTAGGTTATAAAAGTGTGACGGATTATACATATCGTGATTTATTACATCCAGGTTGGACTGCAAAAGGATCACTTGCAATACCTACAACAGGACAAACAGGAGTAATATCTGTAGGTTCTAAAGGGAAAGAACGTCGTATAGTAAATGTGGCTTCAGGTTGGTTGGATACAGATGCTGTTAACGTAGTTCAATTAAGAACATTAGAAGAAAAGGTAGATAGCAGAGTTGATAATATAGAATCTGGAATGCACTATTTATCTGTTAATAAGTTAGGTCAAGATACTGATGGATTAAAAGGTTCACAATCTGTTACTGAACTTATTGAAAGAAGAAAAAATTATGATATGTATATTAGATATAAGATACAATCACTGCAATTAACAGCTAGAGAAAAATGGTTGGGGGAAAAATTTGATCCTACTTCTAAAAGAGCGATAGATGATAAGGTTAGGGAAATAGAAAATGCAGATACATCAAATTACATAAAAAATGCTGCACAAGGCTTAAGAAATATAACTATAAGCGAATTGGCTGCTACTGATAAGCCAGCAGATAAATATAATGAACTTGTAACAAAAATAGAAACTGTTAAGGACCAAATAACAACACCAGAAGCATATAGAAATTTAATTGGTGGAGAAGATATAGAAGAACTTAAAAAAGTAACAAACTACTCTAATGAAGGAGCTAAAGGTAAAGATTCATTAGCAATAGGATTTAGAGCTTTAGCAGGTGTAGATGCAACTAATTCAATCTCTATGGGTTATAGAACTAATGTAACAGGCGCATATTCAGTAGCAATAGGAGATAAAGCAGAAGCAAAAGCAAATAATACAGTAGCATTAGGAGCAGGAGCTAAAGCAAATGTTGAAAATTCAGTTGCAATAGGAAAAGGAACAGAAGCTAAAGCTTCAACTGAAAATTCTTATGCAACAAATAGAACATTTACAGATACTGGTAAGGTTGTTGCTTTTGGTACAAGAAGGTTAACAGGAGTTGAAGATGGAGCAAATGATGATGAAGCGGTAACTGTTAGACAATTAAAAGCGACACTTCCTACAATAATAGCTCAATATCTTCCAGGTGGAGTTAATAATTTCCCTAAACTTGAGCCAGGTGCAACCATAACTATTAAAGGTGGAGATTTTAATACACATACTACTGATTCAGAAGAATTTTATTCTGGGAACAATTTAGCTACACATATAAACGGTAATGGTAAAACACCTGAAATAATGATAGGTTTAAAAAAGATACCTACTTTTAAATCACTTAAATTAAATAATGAAAATTCAGGGGCACAATCTCTAAGTCTTACAGTTGATGATAGTGGAAATTTAAGTGTTGGAAATAAGAAAATAACAGGACTTGCTGATGGGACTGTTAGTAATACTTCTACTGATGCAGTAACAGGAAAACAATTAAATACAGTTAAAACAACTGCAGATACAGCTAAATCTACAGCTGATACAGTTGCAGGTAAAATAACAACATTAGAAGGTAAAAAACTAGGATTTACTGGTGATAGTGGAAGTAAAGTTGAGAAAAAACTTGGAGAAGATATCGCTATAAAAGGTGATGATAGCTCAATTACAACTAAAGCTGGAGATAATGCAATAACTATTAGTGTTAAAGATGGTGGTATAACAACAACTAAACTTGGGGAAAAAGCTGTAACAACAGCAAAAATAGCAGATAAAGCCGTTGGTTCAACTCAATTAGGAGATAGTGCAGTAACTACAGATAAGATAGCGAATAAGAATATAACAGAAGGTAAATTAGAGGACAGTTTATTATCAAAAATTAATGCCGGGAATACTGTTGCTTCAAATACTATAACTCTAGCTGGAGATAATGGAGCAGGTAGCACCCCAACAAAAACCACAGCTATATCTTTAAATAAAAGTGGTGGAATAGAATTTACTGTTTCAGGTAAAGACGGATTAAAAACAACAGCAAGTGGAAGTAAAGTTGAAGTTGGTATGACTGAAGATTTGAAAAATAAGATAGCTAAATTAGATAACTTAGCAGAAAATGCAGGAACTACTTATGCTACAAAAACTGATTTAAATGGAAAAGCAAATATTGCATTAGATAATATTAATACTAGTGGAATTAATAAGATTAAAGATACTGCAAAAGAAGCAGTTACAGTTACAGGTACTGGTAATATTTCAGTTTCATCATCAACAGACAATACAACACATAAAACAACATATACAGTTACTTTAGATGATGATACTAAAGGTAAAATAGGTAAAATTGCAACAGGTGCGATTGCAGCTTCTAATGCAGGTACAGTAACTGGTGGTACAGTTCATTCTTATTTAACAACAAATTATTCAACAACAACACAAGTTGAAAGTAAAATAAGTGCAGCAAAAACTACCGTTGCAAATGCTGCTAATAGTCCAATAACAGTTACTAAAGATGAATCTAATACAACAGCTAATTCTTATACAGTAGATGTAACAAAATCTAATGTAACAGGAACAGGAATTAAGGTAACAAATGGTACTGGTAAGGTTTTAGGTACTGGAAATTTAACTCTTGAAATTGAAGATAAGGCTATAACAGAAACTAAATTAAGTGATGATTTAAAAAATAAAATAGCAGCTATTGAAAATAAGGCATCAGTATTAAATCTTAGTAATGGTAAATCAGGAGCTGATGAAAAAACAGGTTCAGTTGATTTAAATACTACAAAATTAGTAGTAGCGGGGACAAATGGTGTAAGTGTTGATGTTGCAAATAATAAATTTACCGTTTCATTAGATGCAGATACTAAGGCAAAAATTGATAATGCTGGTAAGAAATCTGATGGAAGAGATGGGAAAGATGCAACAGATGGTACAGCAGGTTCAAACGGTTCACACGGTTTAACAGCAAATGATGGATTAAATGGGAAAGATTTAACAGATAAAGTAAATGCATTAAGAAATGGAGAAGCAGGAACAGTAATATTTACAAATGCAAATGGAGATAGAGTATTAAAGGCAAATAATGGTAAATACTATAAAGAAAGTGAACTTAATACAGATGGTACCCCTAAAGATGGATTTGTAAATAATGGATTAGATAATCCAGAATTAAGACTTGTAAATGCAAGTGGAAGTACAACAACAGTAACGACATTAAATAATTTAGCAAATGGATTAATGAATATAACTCGTGAAACAGGTAAGGCAATAACAGCAGAAAATGCAAAAACTGCGATTGAAGCATTATTAATACAAACTACGGGACTTGATAAAGCAGTTAATGTTGGAGATTTACAAGCATTAGCACAAGCAGGACTTAACTTTAGTGGAAATAGTGGAGATGCAGTACATAGAGCATTAGGAAAAACTTTAGAAATAAAAGGTAAATCTGATGCTACATATACAGATGATGATTATACAACAGAAAATGTAGCAACAAGAACAACAACAAATGGACTAGAGATAGGATTTAAGAAATCACCAACATTTAAAAAAGTTACAGCTGATGAAGTAGAAACAGGAAAAGCTAAGATTAAAGATGAAATAACATTTGATAAAGGTGATGGTAAAACAACAACAATAGTAGCAGGAGATGGAAAAGGATCATTATTAATAAATGGTAAAAAAGTTGCAACATCAGATTCTGCACCAGTATTATATACAGATGATCAAGGAAATATTGTAGAAAAAGGATTAGATGGTAAGATATATAAGGCAGAGGACTTAAAAGATAAGAGATATGATGTAACTACTAATAAATATTATGGAGAAGATCAATTTGTTAATGGTAAATTAAAAGAAAATCCAACAGTTGCTACATTAGTAGAAGTACCTGCTAATAAAGTAAGACACGCATTAGCGTCACTTAATGATGGAAGTGTTACAAGTGCAAAAGTGTTAGATAAGGTTGCAGATGGTAAAATAGGTGAAAATTCTAAGGAAGCTATAAATGGTTCACAAATTAAAACTGTACTTGATAAGATGGGTGTTGAATTAGATACTAACGGTAATATTAAAGCACCAGAAATTACTCCAATAAAAGATTCTAAAGATACAGCTCAAACTGCACCTACTACAATAGTTAAAGGATTGAATGATGTTATATCAACATTAAATTCAGGAATAACATTTGGTGGAGATAATGAAGCAGATAAATCTAAACAATTATTAGGATCTACACTAGAAGTTAAAAGTGGTGATATTACAACAGGAACTGATGCTAATGCAGTTAAATATGTTGGCACAAATATTAAAACAAAATATGCTAAAGATGCTTCTGGAAATGGTGTTATAACTGTTGCAATAGCAGAAAATCCGAAATTTGAAACAGTAGAAACTAAGGGTATAACTCTTGCTGATAAAACTGATGCTACTAAGAAAGCAAGTATAGTATATGATAAAGAAAAAGTTACGATTAATGGTAAAGAAGTTGTTACTAAGGAAGCATTAGATACAGTAACATCTAATAATTTCAAACTTGATGGAGATACTGGATCAACTGCTAATCAAGCTTTAAATAAAGCTGGAGGATTATCATTTGGAATTAAAGGATCAGATACAATAGAAACTAAAGCTTCTGGTAGTGATGTAACAATAAAACTTAAAGATGCATATAAGAGTAAATTAGATAATTTAGATGCAAATGCAAATGATAAGTATGCAACTAAAGATCTTGATAATATGACAGATAATGCTAAAGCGAAAGTTAAAGATTTAGCTGTGGAAGCAGTTACTGTAACAGCAGGAACGGGAATACAAGTAACAGAAACAGCTGGAACTAATAGTAAGTCGTATGAAGTTAAATTAGATGATTCAACTCAAGCTAAATTAAATAATATATCTGCTAAATCAGATGGTAGAGATGGTAAAGAAGGAAAAGATGGACAAGATTCTAATGCGACACACGGATTAACTGGTAAAGATGGCTTAAATGGTAAAGACTTAACTGATAAAGTAAATGCTCTAAGAAATGGAGAAGCAGGGACTGTAATCTTTACTAATGAAGCTGGAGAAAGATTAATTAAGGGTAATGATGGTAAGTATTATAAACCAGATCAACTTGATGATAAGGGTAATGTTAAAGCAGATGCTCAAGGTAAAGGAGTAGAAAATCCAGAATTAAGATTAGTTAATGCAAATGGAGAAACAACAAAAGCTACAACATTGAATAACTTAGCAAGTGCGTTAAGCAACCGTGATGCAGATACAGCAATAACTGCTGAAAAAGCAAAAGGAGTTGTTGAGACATTATTAACTAAGACTAACGGATTAGATAAAGCTGTAAACTTAGCAGATTTACAAGCTATCGCACAAGCAGGACTTGACTTTAGTGGAAATACAGGAGTAGCTACTTTACATCGTGCATTAGGTACAAAATTACAAATTGTAGGTGAAGGTACACCAGCTACTGATTTTGTAGGAGCAAGTGATAATATTAATGTTAAAGCTATTGAAGATGCAACAGATAAGATATCTAAACTTGAAATTCAATTAGCTAAAGCATTAAAAAATATTGAATCTATACAAAATGGAGATACTAAGATTACTTTAGATAAAGATAAAGGTGTCGCTATAAATGGTAAAGATGGTGGAACAGTAGTAGTTAAAGGAAAAGATGGTAAAGACGGAGTAAGTATTAAAGGTGGAGACGGAACAAATGCACCAACAATAGCATTTAATAAGACAGATGATAGTAAAGGTACAGGAACAATAACTGGACTTAAAGATCCTGAATTAAATGATGACGGTACACCTAAAGATCCAACAGCAGCAACTACAGTAAATTATGTAACTAATAAGATTGAAGGAGCTAAAACTGAAATTACAAATAAGATTACAAATATTGTAGATGGAGGTATGAAGTATACTGGAAATGACAATGTTGAAGTAACAGTTAAGTTAAATAAAGGATTAAATATTAAAGGTGAAGGTACTTATGATGGTAAAGATTCTGCAAGTGGAAATATAGCAGTTATTGGAAATAAAGATACAAGCACACTTGAAATTAAACTTAATAAGAACTTAAATAATATTGAAACAGTATCAAATGGTAAGTCTAAGATTACATTAGGTGAAAATGGTATATCTATATCAGGTAAAGATGGTAAAGATGCAGTAGCTATTAATGGAACAGATGGAACAAATGGAGCTTCAATAGTAGTTAAAGGAAAAGACGGCAAAGATGGAATAAGCATTAAAGGTGGAAACGGAACAAATGCACCAACAATAGCATTTAATAAGACAGATGATAATAAAGGAACAGGAACAATAACTGGACTTAAAGATCCTGAATTAAATAATGACGGTACACCTAAAGATCCAACAGCAGCAACTACTGTAAATTATGTTAATAACTATGTAACTAATAAAATTAATAGTGTAACAGAAAAGATGGATAAGGGTCTAAACTTTGTTGGAAATGACGGAGATAAGGTTAATGCTAAATTAGATGGAACTGTAAGTATAACAGGAGAAGGAACTGTACCAACAGGAACTAATACAGCAGCTAATAATATTAAAGTTGAAAAAGATACAACTACAGGTAAGACAGGATTAGTTGTTAAACTTGCTGATAAATTAACAGGAATGACTAGCTTTGAAACTAAAGAAGAAGGTGGTAAGAAAGTTACTATTAATAAAGAAGGTATTACATTTAATAAAGATGCAGATGGTAAAGGTACTGGAGTTATAACAGGTCTTAAAGATTCAACAGATGCTACATCTGCAGTTACTTATGGAACATATAATACATTTAAAACTGAGGTTAATAATAAATTAGATAAGGTTAGTACTATTAAATATGTGGGAGATAATAAGGTAGAAAATACTGTTGCTCCTGATACAGGATTTAAGTTTAAAGGTGATGGCAATATTGTAACAGAAGGTAAAAAAGATGGAGAAGTTACATTTAATTTAAGTAAAAATCTTGATTTAGGAACTAATAAAGCACTTGGAACAATCAGAGGACTTAAAACTATTGAAAATGATTTAACTTCAGTAGCTACAGTTGATTATGTTGAAAACAAGCTTTTATCTACAAATAAAATTGCTAAAAAAGCTCTTTCTGGAGTAGCTAATGCAGTAGCTATGGCTAATTTACCACAATTTAATTCTATAGGAAGTGGACACGCTATAGTAGCAGCTTATGGTTATTATGAAGGTTCAAATGCTTTAGCTTTAGGGGTAAATGGAACTAATAAAAAGAAAACAGTAATATATAGAGCTAGTGGTTCATTAAATACTAATGGACAGGTAGCTTTAGGTATAGGTGTTGGTTATCAATTTGCAAATGAACAATCTGAAGAAATTAAAGATACAATAAGTAGTAATAAGTCACTTAAAAAAGAAATTGCAATTTTAAAAGATAAAGATGCTGAAAATAGAAATATCATTGATAATCTTAAAGATGAAATGAAGAAAAAAGATATTGAGAATGAATATAAGACTCATAGACTTGAAGAGGAAAATAGAGAAATCAAATCTTACATTGATGAATTAAGAAAAGAAAATGAAAAAACTAGAGAAGAACTTAAGAAATTAATGGAAGAAGTTAAAAAGAAAAAATCTGAAACTAAATAATTAAAGTTATGATCTAAAATTAGAGGAAGAAGTAAAATTCTTTCTCTTTTTTATAACCCATAAATTCAAAAATATTTTTATTTATGTAATTGTATAGAGTTTGCAAAGAAAAATTAATGTTAAATTTCCTTTTAGCTAATTCTAGAGCAGCATAAGGAGAGTATTTATTACTTAATAGGTAAGATATATAAAAGAAAATCTTATGGCAATGTAAAGTATTAAATGCACAAAAACGAAAATAGATGTTTGTGATAATATAAGAATGTAGATTTGTGATTGAATAAGAATGTATAAAATTAAGGTTCTTCACAAATATTT
>NZ_LOHY01000113.1 GCF_001559795.1 Pseudostreptobacillus hongkongensis
GTTTGGCAACTACCTATCTTCCCTATTACTAAGTATTTTCAGCGTACACAGACTTAACTTCCAGGTTCGAAATGTAACTGGGTGTATCCCTGTGGCTATTATCACCAAACTTCATTGTCTAGGACAATTAGAAATGAATAGTAGATAGTAAAAAGTATTTAATAAAAGCTTACGTAATATTAGTATTGGTCAGCTAAATGTATCACTACACTTACACCCCCAACCTATCAACCACTTAGTCTCAGTGGATACTTAAAAGAATACTTATCTCAAAGTGGGTTTCTCACTTAGATGCTTTCAGCGATTATCCCTTCCAAACGTGACTACTCAGCCATGCCACTGGCGTGACAACTGATACATCAGAGGTTTGTCCATCCCGGTCCTCTCGTACTAAGGACAGATCTTTTCAATATTCTAACGCCTGTAGTGGATAGGGACCGAACTGTCTCACGACGTTCTGAACCCAGCTCGCGTGCCTCTTTAATGGGCGAACAGCCCAACCCTTGGGACCTTCTCCAGCCCCAGGATGAGACGAGCCGACATCGAGGTGCCAAACACTTCCGTCGATATGGACTCTTGGGAAGTATCAGCCTGTTATCCCCGGGGTAGCTTTTATCCGTTGAGCGACGGCCTTTCCATACAGCACCGCCGGATCACTAAGTCCTGCTTTCGCACCTGCTCGATCCGTCAATCTCGCAGTCAAGCTCCCTTATACCTTTACACTCTTTGGTTGATTTCCATCCAACCTGAGGGAACCTTTGAACGCCTCCGTTACTCTTTAGGAGGCGACCGCCCCAGTCAAACTGCCCATCTAGCACTGTCTCAATTTCTTGATTAGAATTTCAATAATATATGGTTGGTATTCCAACGGTGACTCCTTATCAACTAGCGTCAATAATTCTTAGTCTCCCAACTATTCTATACACACATTACCAAAACCCAATGCCAAACTACAGTAAAGCTCCACGGGGTCTTTCCGTCCTACTACAGGTAGTCGGTATCTTCACCGACATTACAACTTCACCAGGTCTCCAGCCAAGACAGCTCCCAAATCATTTCACCATTCGTGCAGGTCGGAACTTACCCGACAAGGAATTTCGCTACCTTAGGACCGTTATAGTTACGGCCGCCGTTCACTGGGGCTTCAATTCGAGTCTCTCAACCCTCCTCTTAACCTTCCAGCACTGGGCAGGTGTCAGCCCATATACGTCGCCTTTCAGCTTAGCATAGACCTGTGTTTTTGATAAACAGTTGCTTGGGACTCTTCACTGCGGCCTACTTTAGCTCCAGATGTTCTCTTTCACTTACCATAGGCACCCCTTCTCCCGAAGTTACGGGGCTATTTTGCAGAGTTCCTTAGCTAGAGTTATCCTGTCGGCCTCGGGTTTCTCACCCAGTCCACCTGTGTCGGTTTACAGTACGGGCACTCAATCTCAGTTTAGAAGTTTTTCTCGGCAGTGTAGGATTTGTAACTTATACTTTTGTACTTCCCCATCAGGTCTAACATTTAACTAAACGGATTTGCCTATCTAGTCATACTTCTCCCTTAGAATGCCTATTCCGTCAGACATCTTACATACCTTCCTGCGTCACTCCATCACTATCAAAATTAAGTGGTATAGGAATATTAACCTATTTTCCATTCGCCTCGACTTCTTAGTCTTCGCTTAGGTCCCGACTCACCCAGGGCGGACAAACCTTCCCCTGGAAACCTTGGACTTCCGGCCAGAGGGATTCTCACCCTCTTTCTCGCTACTCATTCCTGCATTCTCACTTCTGATACCTCCAGATCATCTTCCAACTCTCCTTCTACGGCTTACAGAACGCTCTCCTACCAACAATTGCTTGTTACATAGCTTCGGTTTATGTCTTAGCCCCGTTAAATCTTCGGCGCAGATACTCTCGACCAGTGAGCTATTACGCACTCTTTAAAGGTATGGCTGCTTCTAAGCCAACCTCCTGGTTGTTTGTGAATATCCACCTCCTTTCCCACTTAGACATAATTTGGGACCTTAGCTGATGTTCTGGGTTGTTTCCCTCTCGTCCACGGACCTTGTCATCCATAGACTCACTCCTAATTATTAATATATGGTATTCGTAGTTTGCTTAACTTCAGTAAGCTATACGCCCCCTAGGTTATACAGTGCTCTACCCCCACATATCTTTATCATTAAGGCTGCACCTAAATGCATTTCGGAGAGAACGAGCTATCTCCTAGTTCGATTGGCTTTTCACCCCTAAACCTATCTCATCTCCCAACATTTCAACGGCGGTGAGTTCGGTCCTCCACTAAGTCTTACCTTAGCTTCAACCTGGACAGGCCTAGATCACTAGGTTTCGCGTCTATAACATGCGACTATCGCCCTCTTAAGACTCGGTTTCCCTTCGGCTCCACTCTCTTAACCTCGCCACATATCATAACTCGCAGGATGATTAACCAAAATCCACGCAGTCACCTCTCGGCTCCTACCGTTTGTAAGCACACGGTTTCAAATTCTCTTTCACTCCCTTACTCAGGGTTCTTTTCACCTTTCCCTCACGGTACTCTCCTCTATCGGTTAGTAAAAGTATTTAGCCTTACGAGATATGGTCCTCGCTGATTCACACCAAATTCCTCGTGCTTGATGCTACTCGGGTTTACTATATACATATATTACTTTACACTATACGAGACTATCACTCTCTTTGGTCTAGCTTTCCAACTATGTTCCGTTTACATAATATACATATTCAGATTATGGCTATCTCTGTATTAGTACCCCTCTACCACATAATAGCAACGCTGCCCGCTTGACACTACTATGTTTTAGGCTCTTCCCCGTTCGCTCGCCGCTACTTAGAGAATCGTTTTTACTTTCTTTTCCTCTAGCTACTTAGATGTTTCAGTTCGCTAGCTTACCTACTTTCTCATATGATCTTCAATCATATAGGTTTCCCCATTCGGATATCTCGGGATCTACGCTTATATGCAACTCCCCCAAGCTTTTCGCAGCTTATCACGTCCTTCTTCGGCTTTTACTACCTAGGCATCCTCCGTGTGCCCTTATTTAGCTTTTCATCTTCTTTATATTTTTTTCACAGTTAACTCTTTTTTCTTTTCCTTAACTTGTTTCAGTTGTAACTTTTTACCTACTATTCATTTCTCATTGTCCTATCAAAAGACATGTAATAAAAGCAAACATCCTAACCTTAAGATATCTTCTATTCTCCTTAGAAAGGAGGTGATCCATCCGCACCTTCCGGTACGGATACCTTGTTACGACTTCACCCCAATCACTTATCACACCTTAGGTACTTCCCTCCTTACGGTTAGGCCAGTAACTTCAGGTGCAACAAACTCTCGTGGTGTGACGGGCGGTGTGTACAAGACCCGAGAACGTATTCACCGCAACATTGCTGATTTGCGATTACTAGTGATTCCAACTTCATGAAGTCGAGTTGCAGACTTCAATCCGAACTGAGAGTAGCTTTTGAGATTCGCTCCATATCGCTATTTCGCTCCTCTTTGTACTACCCATTGTAGCACGTGTGTAGCCCAGATCATAAGGGGCATGATGACTTGACGTCATCCCCACCTTCCTCCTGCTCGTCGCAGGCAGTTTCATTAGAGTCCCCAACTTAATGATGGCAACTAATGATAGGGGTTTCGCTCGTTGCGGGACTTAACCCAACATCTCACGACACGAGCTGTCGACAGCCATGCACCACCTGTATCTCGGTTCCCGAAGGCACTCCGTTACTTCTAACAGATTCCGAGTATGTCAAGACCTGGTAAGGTTCCTCGCGTTGCGTCGAATTAAACCACATGCTCCACCACTTGTGCGGGTCCCCGTCAATTCCTTTGAGTTTCATACTTGCGTACGTACTCCCCAGGCGGATCACTTATCGCTTTTGCTTCGGCACAGAGATTTCTCATCCCCACACCCAGTGATCATCGTTTACAGCTAGGACTACCAGGGTATCTAATCCTGTTTGCTCCCCTAGCTTTCGCACTTCAGCGTCAGTTTCTGTCCAGTGAGTTATCTTCATCATCGGCATTCCTACACATATCTACGAATTTCACCTCTACTCGTGTAGTTCCACCCACCTTTCCAGTACTCTAGTTAATCAGTTTCAAAGGCAAGCTTGCAGTTGAGCTGCAAGTTTTCACCCCTGACTTGTTTAACCGCCTAGATGCCCTTTAAGCCCAATAATTCCGGATAACGCTTGCGACATACGTATTACCGCGGCTGCTGGCACGTATTTAGCCGTCGCTTCTTCTGTAGGTACCGTCACTTCCTTCTTCCCTACTGAAAGCACTTTACAATCCGAAAACCTTCTTCGTGCACACAGAATTGCTGGATCAGAGTTGCCTCCATTGTCCAATATTCCCCACTGCTGCCTCCCGTAGGAGTAAGGGCCGTATCTCAGTCCCCTTGTGGCCGTTCACCCTCTCGGGCCGGCTACCTATCATCGCCTTGGTAGGCCTTTACCCCACCAACTAGCTAATAGGATGCAAAGCTCTCTTATAGCGGTCTCCCTTTCATGTCATCGTGATGCCACAATCCCATAATATCTAGTATTATCAGTCGTTTCCAACTGTTATCCCAGTCTATAAGGCAAGTTCTTTACACGTTACTCACCAGTCCACCATGATCCATTCCCTAGCAAGCTAGTTAACTTTTCATAGATTTGCATGTGTTAAGCATTCTGTCAGCGTTCATCCTGAGCCAGGATCAAACTCTTCATTCAATATTTAAACTGTTTTTAAGTTCTTCTTATTTACACCTTTTGTGTCTTTTCCCTAACTCTTAAGTAATTGACTTAGCATTTCTTTCTAGTCTCTTTTCAAGTTTGTTTGCTTCTATTTTATTTTCATTGTCCTTTTCCACTCGGTCTCCCTCGTGGACAATATTTATATTATCATAAATATACTTTTTATGTCAATACCTTTTTTTGTTTTTTTTTGAAAAATTTTTCCCAGTTATTCAAAAAGCACCTAAATTGGTGCTTCTTGATAATATATTTTTTTAAATTTTATATTAAATCATTTAGACTTTCTGTGAAAGTTGGATGAGTGTAAATAAAGTTTCTTAAAACTTCACCCTTAATTTTT
>NZ_LOHY01000114.1 GCF_001559795.1 Pseudostreptobacillus hongkongensis
ACACGTAGACCACGGGAAGACAACAACAACAGCAGCGATATCAAAAGTATTAGCAGCGAAAGGATTAGCACAAAAAGTTGATTTTGAAAATATCGACCAAGCTCCAGAAGAAAGAGAAAGAGGTATAACAATCAACACAGCGCACATAGAATATGAATCAGAAAAAAGACACTACGCACACGTAGACTGTCCAGGGCACGCTGACTATGTTAAAAATATGATAACAGGGGCAGCACAAATGGATGGAGCAATCTTAGTAGTATCAGCAGCAGATGGACCAATGCCACAAACAAGAGAACATATCTTACTAGCAAGACAAGTAGGAGTACCATATATAGTAGTATACTTAAATAAAGTAGATATGGTAGAAGAAGAAGAATTATTAGAATTAGTAGAAATGGAAGTAAGAGATTTACTATCAGAATATGATTTCCCAGGAGATGAAGTACCAGTAATAAGAGGATCATCATTAGGAGCATTAAATGGTGAAGCACAATGGGAAGAACAAATCTTAAAATTAATAGAAGAAGTAGATAACTACATTCCAACACCAGAAAGACCAGTAGATCAACCATTCCTAATGCCAATAGAAGATGTTATGACAATAACAGGAAGAGGAACAGTTGTAACAGGAAGAGTAGAAAGAGGAACAGTAAAAGTAGGAGAAGAAGTAGAAATAGTAGGGATAAAAGATACATCTAAGACTACAGTAACAGGAATAGAAATGTTCAGAAAATTATTAGATTCAGGAGAAGCTGGAGATAATATAGGGGCATTATTAAGAGGAATCAAGAAAGAAGAAGTAGAAAGAGGACAAGTATTAGCAAAACCAGGATCAATTAAACCACATACTAAGTTCAGAGGAGAAATCTACGTATTAACAAAAGAAGAAGGTGGAAGACATACACCATTCTTTACAGGATATAAACCACAATTCTACTTTAGAACAACAGATATAACAGGAGAAGTAAACTTACCAGAAGGAGTAGAAATGGTAATGCCTGGAGATAATATATCAGTATCAGTAGAATTAATACACCCAATTGCGATTGAACAAGGATTAAGATTCTCAATCAGAGAAGGTGGAAGAACAGTAGCATCAGGAGTAGTTGCTGATATTAA
>NZ_LOHY01000115.1 GCF_001559795.1 Pseudostreptobacillus hongkongensis
TTTAATACTTTACATTGCCTATAAAATCAAATTATTATTTTATAATTCATTTTTTTTATATAATATTTTGGGTCTCATTTTAGGGTATATTTTTCCTATAACTAAAGATATACCTGAAAATGTAATAGCTATGGGTCATCCTTGTAAAGTTATACGTGAAATAAAAGAATTTGATACTATACAAAAAGAAACAGAAACTAATTAGTCTCTGCTTCTTTTTTTAAATTACTAAATACTATTAATAATCCTATTATTCCCATTATTATTCCATAAATTAACATGGCTCCAACTGAATATTGCTCTATTATATATCCCCCAGTAATACTTCCTATTATAGCACCTATCATAGATGATACACCAACATATGCTTGACCTTTTACTCTATCTTCTGGTTCCATAATATCATTAGTATAGTATACTGCAGCAGGTAGATATATAGCATAACCTGTTATTTGTGTAAATTGAGCAAAGTAGAATAAATATATATTTGAATTCATATATGCTATTAAAGTAATAAATATTTTAACAACAAAAGTTATTACAAATATTCTAAATAATTTTACATATCCCAATTTTTTATTTAAATATATCATAGAATACATTATAGGTAATTCTACACCAGCTGCTATCATAAATCCTATCCCTACTTCACGAGATCCTTTACCCATACCAGTTAATATATTTAAAGCAAAACTGTTAATTAAAGTATGAGTCATTAAAACTAATGCTAGTCCTATCATAATATAGCAAAACTGTCTATATTTATTAAAGAAATACTTTATATTTCTATCTACATTTTCAGCTTCTATAACTTCTGCACTATCTTGAATTTTATCAAAGGTAAATATAGTTATAATTACTATAATACTTATTATTGCTGCCATTATAGGCATAAATCCAAATCCTATTTTTGATCCTATGGCCCCTAAGAAAAATGAAGCTGTCGCAAAAGATACTGAACCTAGTCCTCTTGCAAGACCAAAATTAATATTATATCCCTTATTTATATATTCAAATATAAAGGTATACATATATGTTTGAGCATTAAGTAGGCTTGTAACTAAAACTATATATACTAATGTTAGAATCAATTCACTTGTTATAAAAGGCATAATTAAAGTTGTCAACATAATTATGAACATAGATAACATTAAAGAATTCCTAACTGTTATTTTTTCATATTTTTCAATAAGTCTTGCAATAAATGGTTGTGCAAAAACAGAAAATAGTGATGCTATTGCTAAAATATTTCCTATACCTGAAGGTTCAAATCCTCTTTCTGTTAAATATGAATTAGCAAAAGCATATATACCGCAATATGCAAACCAAAAAGAACTTTGCATCAATATATATTTAAGACTCATTTTCATTTTAAATTTCCTCCTATATATCTAAATCTATATCAAAATCACTATCCCAGTCATCATCACTTAAATGAACAACTTCAAGTGTTTTTTCATAGTTTGTAGACTTTTTAGAGAAGAAATCATGTTGAGTAGTTTCAACATTTAATCCATTTAATACTATAGGGTTTACTTCTTTAACTTCGAATTCTTCTTCAAACCCTAAATTCATTAAAGCTCTATTCCCGTTATATTTAATATATTCTTTAACTTCAGAAGTAAGTTCTACATCTGAATATATTTCATCAGTAAATTTACATTCATTTTCATAAAGTTCATAGAATAATTTCATTATTTCTTCTTTTATTGCACTTTTTTCAACAAAAGGTAATTCTTCATATATTTCTTGTGCAAGTTTACCAACAAATACTCCATGTATAGATTCATCAGCTATAATCTTTTTAATTATATCAGAACTTGCTACCATTTGTCCTTGACCTGATAGCCAAAGAGGTAAGAAGAATCCACTATAGAAAAGATATGATTCTAAAAATACTGATGCAACTAAAGCTAAATATATTTCACGAGGAGTTGCTTCAGGGTTATTTAAAGCTTGATAATAATCATCTATCTTTTTAGCTTTAAATTGTAAATGATGGTTATCTTGAACCCATCTAAATATTTCATTTATTTCATCAGTTGAAGCAACTGTTGTAAATATAGTTGAGTAAGATTTAGCATGTATAGTTTCCATCATACACATATATGATAATACTGATCTACATTGTAATGAGTCAATATGATCTATTATTTTAGGCATACCTGTATGTGATTGTAATGTATCAAGTAGTGTAAGACCACCTAATACCTTTTTATATGCCTCACGCATTTCTGGACTTAAAGAATGCCATGAATCTATATCCTTTGATGGTATATATTCTGTATCTATCCAAAATTGTCTTAAATTTTGTTCCCAAAATATTTCTACATAATCATTATCTAATGTATTCCAGTTTACCGCTTTATATATCTTTTCCATCTTATTTCCTTTCTTTTATTAAACAGAACAACTTAAACATTCTTCTATTGTAGATTTTCTAGTTCTTGTATAATATAATGACTTAAGCCCTAATTTATGAGCTAATATGTATAATTTAGATAAATCTCTTGTTGTATCTGTACTCTTAGTATATAAAATAGTTGATATCCCTTGATCAACATGTCTTTGAATTACAGATATTAATTTTAATATATTTTTTTGATCCATATCATAAGCTGACTTATAGTAGAAGAAATTGTCATAATTTAAATATGGCATAGGATAGAATGTTGTTGAATCTCCATATTCTCTTACTTCAACCTTATCAACTATAGGCATTATAGATGCTGTTGAATTCATAATATATGATGTTGATTGATTTGGAGCTATTGCCATTCTATATGCATTATATACTCCATATTTCATAACATCTTCTTTTAATCTTGCCCAGTCTTCTACTGTAGGAATATGTATTCCTTCAAATAAGGCTTTAACTTTATCTGTTACAGGTTCAAAATTCTTATCTAAATATTTATCAAAATATTTACCATTTGCATATTCTGATTTTTCAAAGTCTTTAAATACTGTTTCTCTTTCACGAGCTATTTCCATACTTCTTTCAAGTGAATAGAAATTAACCATCATAAAGAATACATTACAGAAGTCAAGTGCTTCTCTTGATTCATATTGTATAAAGTTTTTAGCTAAATATCCATGTAAATTCATAGCACCAAGACCTATAGCATGTAATTCTTCATTAGCTTTTTTAATACTTGGAACTATATCTATATTAGTTATATCTGATACCATAGTTAAAGAATCTACTGCATCTCTAACTACATCTTTAACCCTTTTATTTTCCATAACAGTAGCTATATTTAAAGAACCTAAATTACAAGAAATACCACGTCTTATTGTATCTTGTTCGTAATAATGATTTATATCTGAAACTTCTGTTATTTGCATAATTTCTGTACATAAATTAGTAAACTTAACATCTCCTATATTTTTTAATGCGTGTTCACGATTTGCATTATCTTTAAAGAATAAATAAGGATATCCACTTTCTCTTTGAGTTTGAGAAATTTTAACTAAAAATTCTCTTGCATTTATTTTTTTCTTTCTAACATTAGGATTTGCAACTAATTTATCATACCATTCTGTCATATCTAAATCATCTAAATGCTTACCATATTCTTTATATACTGTATGTGGATAGAATGCATAACAAGGAAGATCCTCACTTGCAAGTTCCATGAATTTATCAGGAATAATTACTCCTATAGATAATGATTTTATTCTTATTTTTTCATCAACATTTATTTTTTTAGTATCTAAAAATTCTAAAATATCTGCATGGAAAACATTTAAATATACAGCTCCCGCACCTGGTCTTTGACCTAATTGATTTGCATAAGAAAAAATATCCTCAAGTATTTTAATTATAGGTAAAACTCCACTTGCACGTCCTTCTACACCTTTAATAGCTTCATTTCTAGCTCTTAATTTAGAAAGATTAAATGCAACCCCTCCACCTATAGATGAAAGCTTCATAGCTGAATCAAAAGCATAACCTATACCAGATAAATTATCTCCAATTTCATCTAAATAACATGAAACTAATTCACCTGATCTTTTTTTACCAGCATTTAAAAATGTTGGTGTTGCAGGTTGATATTCTTGATTGATTAACATTTCAGCATATCTTAGTGCTTTATTTTTATCTCCTTGTGCTAAAAATAATGAAACTATAGATATTCTATCTTCATATCTTTCAAGGAATTTTTCACCTGTATCATCCATCAAAGCATAACTTTGATAAAATTTAGAAGCTGCCATATATGATTGGAATCTAAACTTCTTAGAATATGTTAAGTCAAATACCTCTTTAATTTCTTCATATGTATACATTTTATAGAAATCTATATAGTAGTCATTATTTATTAGATAATCCATTTTTTCCTTTAAATTATGGAAAAATACTGTATTCTTATTAACATAATCAACAAAATATGAATAAACTGCCTCTTTATCTTTTTCAAGTTGCAATTTACCTTCCTTATCTTTAACCATAACTTCATTATTTAAATATATATGCCTCATAAATTACTCTCACTTTCCTTTATTTTTTCAATATATTTTTCAACATCAACATGAGTGCCTGATAATTCAAATTTTAAAACTAGTTTTATACCATATTTTTTTTGAATTTTATCTCCTGCCATACCAAAAAAAGGCCCCCAATTCATATTACCACTACAAGCAAGCGTTTTAATTAGCTTATAGTTATCATTATACGCTAAAAATTTCTTAGTTGTAGTACTAACATTACCTATACCTGTAGTAAAAGTAACAAAATGAGATGGTTTTGTAACAATAATATTTGGTGTTATTTTTATAATTTCAAAATCACCACATCTAGATACCTTTTTTACAAATCTTTCAACATTACCTGTTATAGAATCATAATAAACCATAATTTTACCATCCATTTCTAAGCCTCCTAACCACAACATATTGTGTTGATAAAAGTGCAGAAATACTGCATCTTCATAGATTATACTATGTTTATATTTTTTAATCAAGAACTAAAATCAAAATTCTTTTTTTCTATTAAATGTATCTTTAGAAAACCTTGTAAAATAGAGAAATTTACTAAAAAAATTTTTATAAAAACTTGGGAGCCTCAAACTCCCAATGAACTTTATTTCATTTTTAAACTTTTTAAATATTCTTTAGTTTCTTTATCTATACGTCTACTTTCAATAGCTTTTTGTATAGCCTTATTATGTGTCCATTTATCAAGTATAGGTTTTTCTATATATTTAATTGTAAATTCATATTGTTTAATTAATGCAAAACTAAAATACCAAGCTATCATCATTTTAACATAATAGTCTTTATTTTTTACACTAGATACAAGTAATAAGTCATCTTTACAAAAACTATCATCTAAAAAATTAGAAAGTAGAACTCCTATTGCATACCTTACCGTATAAACTTTCTCACTTTTAATCCATTTTTTTACTTTTTCATATACCTCATTTGGATATTTTTTAAATATATTAGGTAAAGGAGAATCACAAATTGCCCAATTATCTATAAAAGGAAGAAATCTTTCAACAAGTTCCATTGCTTTTTCAAAGTCTTTTTCATCACGAATAAGATTTAGATATAGTAACTTTTCTTCAAAATATACATATTCCTTCTTATTAAAAAAACTTTTTACTTCATCATTTCTTTCTTTTAAAAGAGTTTTAGCATACTTTCTAAGTATAGGAACTCTTATACCTATAATTTTTTCCTTATCTACTGTAGGTATAAGTTTTGAATTAAATTCTCTATACTCTATATCCTGCATAGATTTTAAATCTTCAATTATACTATTTTTCATAAGTTATCACATTTAATTTTTCTTTATCTAACTCACAAAGAAATACATTTCCTATTGAATCCACATTATTTTTTTTCAATTGTTCCATTAACCATTCTTCATCTTTATCTATAGCTTCTAATATATTCCTTTGTATAGTACCATCTGTTATTAAAGGAAATTTAGGATTTTCTTCTCCGTATTGAACCACTATTAATTGTCCATTTTGTTCTAAAAATGCCCTTTTAACTTTACTTACACTATATATATTTTGGCTTCTTAATTTAAAAGCAACTTCTTGTGCACTAAGCCCAACTCTTCTACATGCTTCAACATCTAATACACCTTTCTTAATAAATACCAAAGGCTCTCCATCTATCATTTTTTTGAAAAAATAGTTGTTAGTTTTTAAATATTTAAGACCTAAAACTAATATAACCCATATTAAAAGTACTATAAAAAACTGTAATATTGTAATTCCATGGCTATAAATAACCCCACCAATAATACCCCCTAAAACATAATTTTGTACTTGATCTGCAGCTGATGTAGGTGCAAGATTTCCCTTACCTGAAATATTTATTACAAAAATTATAGATAACAATCCTAATAATAATTTTACCATAATATTAAAATATAGCATTATTTATCAACCTCCACTAATTCTACATCTGGATTAACCAGTGTTATTTGTTCAAATAAGATACCACTATTACTATCTTTAATCGCTTTATAGTAAGTATTATTTATCTTAATAATAGTACCATAAGCATTCTCCCCACGAGTTATATATATTCTATCTCTAATAACTCCCATTTTACGTGAAACTTGTTCTATTAAGTTTATAGATTCATAATAGTTATGATTAGATAAATTATAGTTTCTATAATCTTCTATCTTTGAACAAATAAGTAATAACAATAACATCATAGTAATTATTACAAGTTCCCTATATTTACTTTCTTTTTTCTTTCTATAATACATATATACAGAAAAAATAACTATAATTGAAATAAAAATTATTCCACTTACCTTAGCTAAATTTAAAACTGAAATTTGTCTTCTTAAAAATTCATACGAATAAAATCTCATACTATATCCTTTCTATAATAACCTCTTGTTCAGATATATCTATATATGCTTTAGCTCCATATTGCATAATCATTTTAGGATAAGCGTGTCCAAAATTAAAATTATACCCTATACTTATATCATCATTTTTAAATACATCTAAATATACTTTTTTGTATTCTTCATAATATTTTTCATTTTGAGGCTTTCCAATTATTATACCACATATATTATTAAATATTCCAAAATCTCTTAAAGTAATTAACATAGATTTTAATTCTTCAGGATTTGGTTTTAGTTCTGATGTTTCTAAAAATACCAACTTATTTTCAAAATCTGCTGGATTAATTAAACCAAATTCTCTATTTACCAAAGTTTTATCATCATACCTAATACCTTTTATCATATCATATATACTTTCTATACATCCTCCTATAAGATTACCAGAAAATTTAGGACTACCTTTTAATAATTCATATCCCTTATTTTCAATATGAGAAATTCTTGATTTTCCTATATTTTCTTCTGAAAAACTTTCCCTTTCTTCATACCAAATTTTAGAAGGTCTATATATCATTTTATCTTGATTAAATAAATTTAAAAAACTTTCTTTTGAATAATCTAACATTTCATTATCAAGTTCTGCAAAACATGTTAAAAAACTTAATCCATAAAAGCTATTAACCCCTATTTTATTTAACATAAAGTGATTAATAGTAGAATCTGAATACCCTATAAATACTTTAGGATTTTTTTTAATTATTTCCATATTCTCTTGTGTAAATAAATATTGCGCTATTTTATATGTATCATCTCCACCTATAGCACAAATTATTCCCTTTATTTCACTATCTGCAAAGGCTTCTATTAAATCTTCACACCTTTTATCTGGATTTTCTTTAATATATTGCATACCTTTTAAACTATTTTTCATAAAAACAGGAATAAGTTCAAATTCTTCTAATCTTTTAGTTCCAATCTTTAATTGATGAGAGCAAAATACTTCTCCTAAAACACCACTTGATAAAGAAACTATAGATACTTTATCACCCTTATTCAATTTATACATATTATCACCTCAATAAATTTTAACATTTATAGATTTTTCTATCAAGTATTGAATAAATTAAAAGTATTTAAAAATTCCAGTACTTTTAAAATATTTTGAAAATTTATTACTCTTTTGATATAATTTAAGTAATAAGAAATAGAAAGGGGCAATATATGTCTACACCTTTAATGAAACAATATAAAGAGATAAAAGAACAATATAAAGAATATATTCTATTTTTTAGGTTAGGTGATTTCTATGAAATGTTTTTTGAAGATGCAGAAATTGCTTCAAGAGTACTAGGTTTAACACTTACATCTAGAAATAGGGAAAAGGATATGCAAGTACCTCTTGCAGGTATTCCTTATCATTCTTCTAAATCATATATTGCAAAACTAATTCAAGCTGGGTATAAGGTAGCTATATGCGAACAAACAGAAGATCCTAAAACTACTAAAGGACTTGTTAAAAGAGAAGTTGTACAGATTATAACATCTGGAACTGTACAAGATATAGATTCTATTGATTCTAAATCAAATAATTACCTAGCCTGTATTACACAAAATAGCTCAGGATTTGCAATAGCTTTCCTTGATGTTACTACTGGAGAATTTAAAGTTTTAGAAACTGATGATGATAATTTAATAAGTGAGATATATAAATTTGAACCTAGTGAGATTATATTAACTCAATCTTTAAATGATAAGCTAGATGATGTAATCGGTAAATTAAATATAAGCAAAACAATAGTTACTCGTATTAATGATGCTGAAAATTTCTTAAAAAACTATTTCAAAGTTGCTTCCCTTGATAGTTATGGAATATTTGGTAAAAAAAATATTATAGAAGCATGTGCATTAATACTTGATTATGTTCTTACTCTTCAATTTAATAATGAATTAAATATCCAAAAAATTGAAGTTATTAATAAATCTGAATTTGTTGAAATATCTTCATCAACACTTAGAAATTTAGAAATCATTAAAAATCAAAGAGATAAAACTACATATGGATCTTTACTTTGGATACTAGATAAATGTAAATCATCTATGGGAAGTAGAAAATTAAAACAATTACTACAAAATCCTCTAATTGATTTAAATGAAATAAATAAAAGATATGATGACATAGAATATTTAACTACTCAGATTATAATACGTGAAGAAATCAGAGAATTATTAGATGATGTATATGATATAGAAAGATTAATGGGTAAAATAATATTTGGTAATGAAAATGCACGTGATTTATTAGCTATTAAAAATACTATAAATTCAAGTATAAAAATGTATAATCTGTGGCCTGAAAAGTTCAAAAACATTGATTTTAATGCATTAAATGATATTAGAAATAAGATAGAAAGTACTATACTTGATGAAGTACCTTTTTCTGTAAGAGAAGGAAATATGATAAAAGAAGGTGTAAATCAAGAACTTGATGAACTAAGAAATATCATGAATAACGGTACTAATATTTTACTTGAAATAGAAGCACGTGAACGTGAAAAAACAGGAATTAAAACTTTAAAAATAAAATATAATAATGTTTTTGGTTACTTTATAGAAGTTTCTAAGTCTAATTTAGACTCTGTTCCTGATACATATATTAGAAAACAAACTATTTCTAATGCTGAAAGATTTATTACTGAAGAAATTAAAAGCTATGAAGATAAAATAATTAATTCAAAGAGTAAAATAACTGAAATTGAATATAGTCTTTTAAAACAACTAAGTTCATATATTAAAGAGTTTAAAAATATATTCATAGAACTTTCAAATGCTATTTCATACATAGATATACTTACATCTTTTGCATTAGTTTCTATAGAAAATGGATACATACGACCTGAATTTAACAACAATGATATATTTGAAATAAAACAAGCTCGTCATCCAGTTGTCGAAAAATTAATTGGTGATAATCATTTTATTGCAAATGATGTTTTCTTCAATACAAAAGATAGATTTATTATTCTTACCGGGCCTAATATGTCAGGTAAATCGACATATATGAAACAAATAGCCTTAATTTCTATTATGGCTCAAATAGGTTGTTTCATACCAGCTAAAAGTGCTAATTTAAATATAGTAGATAAAATACTTACAAGAATAGGAGCAAGTGATGATATTATATCAGGTCAATCAACATTTATGGTTGAAATGAGTGAAGTGTCTTCTATAATTAATTCAGCAAGTAAAAATTCACTTGTAATACTTGATGAGGTAGGACGTGGAACTTCAACTTATGATGGACTGGCAATAGCTTCATCTATATCAAGATATATAGTAGAAAATATTAATCCTAAAACAATATTTGCAACACATTATCATGAATTAACTGAACTTGAAAATCAATACGATACTATTTCTAATTACAGAATAGAAGTTGAAGAAAAAGCAGGACATGTTAACTTTCTTAGAACTATAGTAAAAGGTGGTGCAGATAGATCTTATGGTATAGAAGTTGCAAAACTAGCAGGTCTTCCAAAAGAAATCATAAGAGAATCAACTAAACTACTTAAAAGTTTAGAAAATAGTAAAAATACTAATATATCTGAACCTTCTTTATTTGATAATTTTGATTATGTAAATTATGATAAAATAGAAGAACTTGAAAATACTATATCTGAATTAGAAGATAAATTGAATATGATAAAAAATATTGATACTAATAATATGACCCCTATTAATGCCTTACTTAAATTAGAAGAATTAAAGGAAAGTTTAAAATAAGAAATTAAGACTGAATTTTTTTGAATTCATTTTATTAAATATAGCTTCAAATATTCATTTTAAGACTGATTCAAGGTACTTGAAACTATTTAAATTTCATAGTATAATCACCCTAATAACAAATTAAAAAGGAGACTAACTATGAAGCATTTGAAAAGAATATTTATCACATTATTAATGTTATGTTCAACTTTAGCTTTTTCTAATTTTAGTTATAAAGCTCAGTATAATCTTATAAAAGGAATATATACACTAAAATTTGGACATACTCATGAGCAAAACTTATTAATTAAATTTAATGATAATGCTAAAGACGTTCAAAAAGTTGAACAAAAAGAAACTATTAAAATTGATGATACAAAAGTTTTTGATGTTAAAATGGCACATTTAAAGGGTGAAATTAAATTAGATGTACAAATGGATCAAACTGTATCATTAATTACAAGTCATGCACCTGGAAGTGCTCTTCCTTATTCTCTGTATGATGAAAATGGAATAAAAATTAGCTTTGTAAATGAAAATATTTTAGATAATTCAAAAAATGATATTTATCGTGGATATTTCAAAGATGATATGATAAAAGATAGACCTAATTTCTCAGACTGGCAAGGTTCTTGGAAATCAGTTTATCCTTTACTTTTAGCTGGAAATTTAAATTCTGTTATGGAAACAAAAGCTAAAAAAGCGGGTAAAGAAACACAATATTATATAGATTACTATAAAGCTGGTTATATGACAGATGTTGAACGTATAGATATTAATAATAATACTGTTACTTTCTACAAAAATGGTAAAATGATTAAAGGTGAATACATATATGAAGGATACAAAACACTAAATTATGCAAAAGGTAATAGAGGAGTAAGATTCCTATATACTTTAAAATCTGGTGATATGGAAGCTCCTAAACATTTACAATTTAGTGATCATAACATTTATCCTACTCATGCTTCACATTTCCACTTATTCTTTGGAAATAAGACACATGAAGAATTATTTAAAGAAATGGAAAATTGGCCTACATACTATCCTGTATCTAATACAACACAAGAAATAATAGATGATATGTTAGGACATTAAAATATACACTTAATTAAATTAGGGTCGTATTTACGACCCTAATTATTATTTAAACCCATGATATCTTTCTATAATATCCCATGCGTTATTAATCTTATTTGTTAATTCTGTTGCTTTTTTCTTATCATTTTCATCTTGATAAAAATCTGGATGATATTTCTTTAATAAAGTATTTCTTTTTTTCTTTTTAACCTCAAAAGAATCGCTTGGATCTGCACCAATTACTTTACATGCTTCCTGATACTCATTTTCTCTATTATCATATACATTTTCCCCATAATTACTATAACTATTATAACTACTATAACCACCATAACTTTGATTTCTGTTATATGCATTTCTAAATTTTTCCCAATCATCATTAGAGTAATATGTATAATTTGTTTTTATTCTTCCACCAAATATAAAATATATAATAAATAGAATAGCAATTATTAATAAAAGCGGGCTAAAAGCTATTATCACTAATAAAACCAAAAATATTTTAAGTATAGTCCATAATACACTATTTCTATTATCAATTAATACTCCCAGTAATAAGATTATAAAAAGTATTACTATTATTGACATCTCTTCTCCTTTATCATTAAATTTATTACTAACTAAATATATCATATTTTATACTTTAATTCAAACACTTTAATTTCACTTATTTTTCTAAAATAAGTTCTACTTTATCATCAACAACTTTTATTAATATATTACAATTTGAATTAATATTTTCTTTTAAAATAAGTTTTGATAAACTTGTTTCTAATTCTTTTTGTATAAATCTCTTAATTGGTCTTGCACCGTAATTTGGATCATATGCATTTTTTAAAACATAGTCAATTAAGTTATTATCATATTTTAGTGTAATTAATCTATCTTCTAATTTCTTATTCATTTTTTCAAGTTCAAGTCTTACTATAGATTTAACACTTTCTTCATTTAATGAATTAAATGTTATAATTTCATCAACCCTATTTAAAAACTCTGGTTTAAATCTTGCTTTAAGTTCTTCTTGAACCAAATCACTTTGTCCATTTAATATGTATTGAGATCCTATATTAGACGTCATAATAATAATTGTATTCTTAAAATCAACTAATCTTCCTTTACCATCAGTTAATCTACCATCATCTAAAACTTGTAATAATACATTAAATATATCAGGATGAGCTTTTTCTATTTCATCTAATAAGATAACTGAATATGGTTTTCTTCTAACCTTTTCTGTTAATTGTCCACCTTCTTCATAACCTACATATCCCGGAGGTGCTCCTATTAATCTTGCGACTGAATGTTTCTCCATATATTCACTCATATCTATTCTAATTATTGCATTTTCATCATCAAATAAATTCTTAGCAAGTTGTTTAGTTATATATGTTTTACCTACTCCTGTAGGTCCTAAGAACATAAATGATCCTATAGGTCTATTAATATCTTTAAGACCTGCTCTTGATCTAAGTATAGTATCTGCTATAGCTGTTATAGCTTGATCTTGTCCTATTACTTTTTCTTTTAAACTATCTTCTAAAGATAATATTTTTTCATTTTCACTTTGTACTAATTTCCCTACTGGTATACCAGTCCATTTAGCAACTATTTCTGCTATTTGTTCTTTACCAATAATTTGAGAAACAAGATTATTATTTTCTGATTTTTCTCTAACTTCTTGTAATTCTTTTTCAAGATTAGGTATTATTGAATATTCATATTCAGCTGCTTTTGCATAATCTGCATTTCTTTTAAATTCTTCTAATTTATATTTAGATTCATCTATCTTTTGTTTTAAATTTTTAAGTTTTATAACATTTTCTTTTTCTGTATTCCAATTTAATGTTAATCTACTTTTTTCTTCACCTAATTCTTCTATTTCTTTAATAATTTCATTAAGTCTTGCACGACTTATTTCATCTTCCTCTTTCTTTAATGCTTCTCTTTCTATTTCAAGTTGAGCATATTTTCTATTTATAGTGTCAAGTTCTACTGGAACTGAATTAATTTCAGTTTTCACTCTTGCACATGCTTCATCTATTAAATCTATAGCCTTATCTGGTAAGAATCTATCTTGTATATATCTATCAGACATAGTAGCTGCTGCAACTATAGCTCCATCAGATATTCTAATACCATGATATTGTTCAAACTTTTCTTTAAGTCCTCTTAATATAGAAATAGCATCTTCTACTGTTGGTTCAAATACTTGTATAGGTTGGAATCTACGTTCAAGAGCTGCATCTTTTTCTATATATTTTCTATATTCTGCAAGTGTAGTAGCTCCTATTACTTCAATTTCTCCTCTAGCAAGCATAGGTTTTAATAAATTAGAAGCATTCATTGCTCCATTATTACCACCAGCACCAACTATATTATGTATTTCATCTATAAACAAGATTATTTTACCTTCATTTTTTTCTAATGTATCAACAACTGATTTTAATCTTTCCTCAAATTCTCCTTGATACTTAGCACCTGCTATTAATGCTCCCATATCTAAAGAAAATACAGTTTTATCTTTCAAATTATCAGGTACATCTCCACTAAAAATTCTTTGAGCTAACCCCTCAACTAAAGCTGTCTTACCAACACCAGGTTCACCTATTATCATCGGATTGTTTTTATTTCTTCTTGAAAGAATCTGAATTAGTCTTCTAATTTCATCATCTCTTCCTATAACTGGATCTAATTTACCACGAGCTGCAAGATTAACTAAATCTTTACCATATTTTTCTAATGCATCTAAATTTTCTTCAAATGAATCAGAACTTACCTTACTTCCTTCTAACATTTCAGTTATTATTCCTTCAACTTCTTTTATATCTATACCAAAATTTTTGATTTTTAAAGTTGAAAGTAATAAATGTAATATAGATATATACTCATGATTATATCTACTAGCAAGCTCACTTGCACTATTTAACATTTCACTAAATTCACGAGAATATTGTAAATTAGCTCCCCCACTAACCTTAGGCATAGAATCTAATTTAGTATATATTTCTTGTTGCAAAAGATTTTTATCCTTACCTATTTTATTAAGTATAGAAATTGTAGTTTCATCGTTAGATACTAATTCTAACATTAAATGTTCTAACCTCACTTCACTACTTTTAAATTTACTTGCAAAGTGCATAGCATTTTCTATTGCCTGCATTGCACGTCTTGTAAAATTACGCATATTTATCACTCCATTTTCAATATATTTTATCGTTAGCACTCAACTACTCTAACTGCTAACAAGTATATATTATATCATTTTTTTCAAAATGTCAATAGAAAATATGTAAAAGGATGAAAAAAATTTTCCCATCCCTAAAAATCATTTAAATTCATACCCAATTTCTCCCAATAAACTTACCTTTTGCAAAACCTCCTACATTAAAGTTGTTATATTTAACCCCAATTTGACCTTTAGTCATGTATAAAAAACGTGCATTAATTTTGTTATTATTTCTTTCTAAATAAAACCTTATTAACCCCCAAAGAAATACCAGACCCTACATCTAAACTAACCTTCTCTGTAATTCTAGAATTTATTAAATAACTTAAAGATAGATCTCCTTCTATAATATAATCATTTTTAACTACTCAATACATTATCATATTTAAATGACACAAAAATTAAGTCAATAAAAAATACTTGACAAAGAAAAAGAAATAGTATAAAATAAGGTAGATAAAAAATTTGGAGGAATATAGATGTTAAAATTAAGACTTACAAGATTAGGAAGAAAAAAATCACCATTTTATAGAATAGCTGCTATGGAAGCATTAGGAAAAAGAGACGGTAAAGCTGTTGCTTACTTAGGAACTTACAATCCATTAGTTGCTGAAAATCAAGTAAAAGTTAAAGAAGAAGAAGTTTTAAGATTCTTATCAAACGGAGCACAACCAACTGAAACTGTTAAATCAATTTTAGTTAAAGAAGGAATCTGGGCTAAATTTGAAGCTTCAAAGAAAAAATAAATATATAATAAACGCACTCAATTAGAACATGTACCAACAAA